>JAFQAG010000139.1 GCA_017416985.1 Clostridia bacterium | reverse complement strand
CGCCTGATACATACATTGTCACTACAATTAAAATTGTAATAAATTTATTAAAATACGCATTTTTCCTCGAAAGCACATATGATGTCATTGAGGTAAGCAAAATATTAATTGATATACCCACCACAACTACAAATATTGTATTTGCATAGGATTTTAAAATCATTGGATTTTTACTTACCTGTACATATGCCATAACAGAAAATCCTTCAGGTGCAAACAGAGCACCCTTATGTTTCATCAAAAGGCTTGCATCACTAAGTGATGCACACAAAACATGCCACATTGGGTAAAGCATAAGAAAGCTTGCAAGAAGCATTATAAAAATATTAAAAACTCCAAATATTCTTTCTCCTTTTGTTTTAATTCTTCCATTCATATTTTAAATCTTACCTCCCATATCCTTACCACAAACCACTTTCGGTTGTTTTTTTAGATACCGTATTCGCAACAGTCAAAAGGATAAGATTGATTACCGATCCAAATAAACCTATAGCTGTTGTGTAACTCCATTGCTGCCCCTGAAAACCAATACGGTAAACATAGGTTGATATAACATCGCTTGTTTCATAAATAAGCTCGTTGTATAACAAAATTATTTTTTCAAATCCAACTGTTAGAAGCGAGCCTACTCTTATGATGAGCAAGGTGATAATAGTTGGAGCGATGCCCGGAAGTGTAATATGAAATATCTGTCTAATACGTCCTGCTCCGTCTAGCTGTGCCGATTCATATAAACATTCGTCAATAGCAGAAAGTGCTGCTAAATAAATAATTGAACCCCAGCCAACATCCTGCCAGATATTAGAGCCGACATAGATAGGAACAAACCATTCTTTTTTTGTTAATAGATTAATGCTGTCACCTGTAAATACAGCCATTAAATTACTGATAATTCCGCCTGTTGCCACAAAATTTTTAACTAAACCGCATATAACTACCAAGGATATAAAGTGCGGCATATAAGAAATTGTCTGCGTTACTTTTTTAAATTTATGGTCTCCCATTTCATTAAGTAAGATAGCAAAAACAATGGGCGCAGGAAAACCAAAGCACAATGCAGCCAGATTTATTCTGAGCGTGTTAAATATTAAACGCAAACAGTCAGAACTTGCAAAAAAGTCTTTAAAATGTTTAAGACCTACCCATGGACTGTCAATAAAACCTAGCCCTGGAGAATAGTCTTTAAATGCAATAAGCGCACCGTAAAGCGGTCCGTACATAAATGTCAGATAAAATATCAAAGCCGGAACAACCATTAAATATAAAGACCAGTTTCTTTTTAAGTCTGACTTAATATTGTTTGTTCGCTTACACATTTGACTATTTTTGCAAACTACTTTATCACTCATAGATTGAAACATTCCTTCCAAAGAAAATAAAAACTGACCTTACAGCCCACGCTGCAACTTTTCACAGCGCAGGCTGTTTTTATAGGAGCAGTTTCACACACTTAATAAAACTTTATAAATACTTTTATCTTGCATTGTAAGCATCCAATGCCTTTTGCATAATTGCCAGCAGTCTGTCCATACCCTTTGCTTTAACCGTTGCAACAAATTCATCATAATTTTCAAGAGGCTCTACACCTACTACAAATTTGGAGAACATTTCTTTTGCATAGCTGTCAATATCTGTTTTTAATCTGGAATATTCGCTCATATCTTCTGCTTTAGGACTAATCGGAGGATATACATATTTAAGGGCTGTTCTGTCACTCCATATTTCTAATGTCTGTTTCTGTTCCGGAAGTAGTGCATACTGTTCCATGTAGCGATAATCTTGAATAATCGGTCCGCTAAAAGAAGAAAGTGTATATTTACCCAAAACTTCTGCAAATGCCAAACCCTCGCTATTGTTCGTCACAAGCTCAGTATAGGTAGGATAGCCGTCTTTCATTTCGTAGCTTTCCCCCTCAATGCCGAAGTTCAAAAGCATATGACCTTCTTCTCCATAGCTATAGTCCAAGAATTTCATAGCAAGAGGAATGTTTTTACAACTGGTGGTAATTGCTGCAGCATATCCACCCGGAACAATTGCTGAAATAGTCGTAAACTTTCTCTCATCACCATCTTTGCCTATCGGATATGGAGCACCAACTAACGAATATCCTGGTTCAGTTGCTGCTGCCATATATCTTCCAATACCACCGCCGATACTATTATAAGTAGCACCACTTACACCGCTTAAAATATTGGAGTTAATGGTTATCATATCAAGTGTCGTGAAATCCTGGTCGATTAACCCCTCTGCGTACCATTTGTTTAATCGCGTAACATAGTTTTTAAAACCTTCTTCGTAAAAACCTGTTTTAACAGTTCCGCCTTCCTGATAATATCCGTTTAAAGGACTTGTTGTGTTAAATCCATTTGAGAACATTGCAAGACCATACGTATCAGTTGAAACAGGAGCCGTAGCGCCTTTTTCTTCCTTAAATGCTCTTAACACGTTTTCCCACTCGTCAATCGTTTCAGGAACTTCAAGTCCCAAATCATCAAGCCAGTCTTTTCTGATTAACGGACCGTCTGAAGTTAAAGAAATTTTATCATCTTTAATAAAAGTAAATCCGAAATAATCGCCCTCGTCTGTTTTGGAGAGTTTATCTGCTTCACCGTGCGCCGCAAGATAATTAAAGAAGTTTGGCGCATGTTCTTTATAATCATTAAGTGCGATAATACGTTTTTCCTGAATAGCTTTGCTTGGACCGCCTGTGTAATTATCTCCCCACTTCCAACCAATTATATCAGGCATGTTGTTGGAGGCTACTAAAAGATTAAATTTTTCTGTTTCTTGTCCAAGTGGTGGATGGATATATGTAATCTCAACACCCAAACGCTTGCTCCATTCTTTTGCCAAAGGCGTTTCACCAAAATTCGACATTGTTTGCGAAACTGCCGAATTTAAAATACACCAATAGCTAAGCTTGTTTTCTGTGCTACTTGATGTTTCTTCTTTTTTGTTTGCATTACATCCTGACAGCACACAGATTATTGCGAGCATCAGTGATAAAACACTACAAATCAGTTTTTTACTCTTCATTGTTAAAACCTCTCTTTTTTAAAATTTTAATTCTCAACTTGACTTTCAAGTTGTTTTCTAATTATATTTTACTTAGAACCATACTATAAAGTAAAGCGACAGTTTCTACAAACACAAGTCAGTTTCAACAGTTGCCACTATTATGCTGCTCACACCTAAAAAAAGAGCCATACAGCAGTCTGTACAGCTCTCAAAAAGCGGCATTATTTATTTTTTCTGTACTCTATCGGCGAAATGCCCACAACAGAGTTAAATACTCTGGAAAAGGTTCTTAAGCTTGCAAATCCAACTTCTTCTGCAATTTCTGCAACTTTTAAATTCGTGGTTTTTAAGAGTTCACCTGCATGTTCTATTCTAACTGCACTTATATATTCTGATAAGGGTATTCCCTTTTCGCGTTTAAATACTGACGAAACATAGTTTGCGCTTACATTAAACTTTTCTGAAATATATGCCACATTCAGGTTTTGGTTATTATAATTTGTTTTTACAAATTCAATAATACTATCTGACAATTTTTCAGAAGGACGTAAAAGGTTTACCTTCACGTTATCACATATCTGCTTAAATACCTTTAATAATTCCTCCTGGACAAAGGCAACAGATTCAAAATCATCTATTACAATCAACAAATCTGTTTTTTCAATATCTACTGTTTTACTTACATTTTCATTTTGCCGTATCACTTTAAATACCGTTGCAATAATATCAAAAACCAAGCATCTTACTTTAATTGAAGCAGCATTTTCATTTTTAAAATTATTATTTAATATTTCCTGCAAAAGCATAGAAGATTTTTCATAATTGCCGTATGTTAAATAACTGATTAATTTTTGTTCAACATCTGCAGAATATATATATTGCCCCATTTCTCCGTTATTTAACTGTGCGTTGTCTGAATAGGTTAAAAACCTTTCATTTCTTATTCTGCAATACCTGATAAGTTCAACCGCTTCACGATAACAAACAGAAATATTTTTAAAATCTTCATATGCAGCCGAAACCGACATAAACAGATGCACATTTGATAAAGATTCTATCAGTTTTTGCGTTTCAGATAATCGTTCCTGTAGCTCTTGCATCTGTCCAGAGTTCAAAAGCGATATGAGCATAAATATTTCATCACCATTTTCACAAAACGCAAGCTCGAATTTATCTTTTACCATATCTTCCATAACGTTTATAATGATTAGCTTTGCTAAACCCAAGTTATCTTCCGATTCCTCTTGCTCGAAGAATAATTTACTGCAGTCTTCAAGATTTATGGCAACAACACAAAAGCAAGGATTTTTAAAACTTACACCAAAATAACCAAGTCTTGAAAAAATATCATTTAATAGCTCCTCGCCTTTTAAAACCGATAGTAAAAATGAGTTTCTTGCAAGTCGTTTTTCTAATTCCTTATACTGTGAATTCGTCTGATACTCACTTGCAATTTTAGATACTACCGACATTAAATATTGATACTCATTAAGCCCTGAGTCATATTCAAAATTTTGCGACATGGCTTTTGTGATTCTTTTAATAGGCATATAGTGTATTTTAATTGCCCAGCAGATGGTAATTCCACCAATTAAAATACATATAAACAGACTATACATATAATTACGTCGCATATGTACTATCTTTTCCATAAATACATCTTCCGTTATGCATGATACATATTTAAAATCACTCTGCCACATTTTTTGTATGAGCATTACCTTTTTCAGTCCGCCATGCTGCATATATACAACATTATCATTTTCTGCATTTTTTAATGCTTCATTAGCT
>JAFQAG010000138.1 GCA_017416985.1 Clostridia bacterium | reverse complement strand
GACGAGCTACCGGACTGCTCCATCCCGCGATATACTCGACTTTGAGTATTATAACACACAGTTAACTCATTGTCAAGCATTTTTATAAAATTTTTCTGGAAATTTATTCCATCGCAATTTTTTCAGCACGAGCTAACGCCTCGTCAATGTTGCTTACAAAGTTTTCTGCACCGACTTTTTCATAAAGTCCTGACTTTTTAATAACAGAAAGCGGTTGCTCGTTTGCGTGAGAAAACAGCACAGTTATATTTCTTTTTTTGCAATCCTCATAAAGAGATGCCATTACTCTTAATGCCGAAATATCAAGAGCAGGAATGTTTCTCATTCTTAAAATTATTACCTTTATTTCGTCAGAAACAGGAATATCGGCAAACTTATCAGATGTCGCAAAGAACATAGGTCCGTTTATTTCATATACCTGAGTTTTTTGCGGAATTACCTTTAATCTGCCCTCGTCAGTAAGGTCTTTATCTCCCTGATGCCATGTGCGGATATGTGTAACATCGGTCATTCTCTTTAAGAACAGTATAACTGTTACTAAAAGACCGACTTCAATAGCAACCACCAAATCAAATACTACAGTAAGCACAAAGGTTACAACCAATACAACGATATCACTTTTAGGTGCGGTTTTACATATTTCAACAAAGTGTCGCCACTCGCACATATTATATGCAACCATAAACAAAATTGCAGCGATTATAGGCATCGGAATCCATGCCGCATAAGGCATTAACACAACTAAAATAAGTAACAGCACCAATGCGTGAACTATGCCCGCTATCGGTGTGCGTCCGCCATTTTTAACGTTAGCCGCTGTTCTTGCAATAGCTCCTGTTGCAGGTATGCCGCCAAATAATCCAGAAAAAATATTACCCGCCCCCTGAGCGATAAGCTCGGTATTTGAATTGTGCTTGTCGTTTATCATTCCGTCAGATACCACACAAGACAACAGCGATTCGATAGCCGCTAAAATTGCAATTGTAAATGCACTTGGCAAAAGCTCGCTGATGGTAGCAAAATCAAACGCAGGAATCGAAAGCTTAGGAAGCTCACGTGATATGCTGTATAAATCACCAATTGTATTTACGTTAAGCGGTAAAAACTTAACCATTAAAACTCCGACAATAACCGCAATTAACGAGCCAGGGATTTTTTTATTGATTTTAGGCCATATAATTAAAACAGCTAAGCCAACAGCTCCAACTATGATAGCATGCCAATTAATTGTGGCAATCGAATTAACAACCGCAGACAGCTTTTCCATAGTTTCGACTGCGTGTGTGCCCTCAGCAAAAGTAAGTCCCATAAAATCTTTAAGCTGACCTATTACAATAGTAAGTGCTATACCCGAGGTAAAGCCGGTTGTAATTGTATATGGTATGTATTTTATAAGCGCACCAAATTTTAAAACACCCATTAAAACGAGCATTATACCTGCCATAATAGTAGCTATTACAAGTCCGCCCGTTCCAAACTGAGCAACTATTCCTGCAACTATTGTCGCAAACGCCGCAGTAGGACCTGATATATTAACATTACTACCGCCCAAAAACGCAATAACAAATCCTGCAACTATTGCAGTATATAAGCCCTGCTCAGGCGATACTCCTGATGCAATGGCAAGCGCAATAGAAAGCGGAAGTGCAATAATTGCAACAATTATTCCGGCAATAATGTCTTTAGACAGTTGCTTGCCATCATAATGCTTTAATGACGTGAAAAGCTTTGGTTGAAAAATTTTCATAAAAATCGCAGCTATAAGCTGCCTTGTCTCCCCTCTTGTTTTATTTACATATTAGATTATAAACCAAATTAATGCAGAAATCAACGAAAAATGGCATTATGTTAAAGATTCTACATTTTTGCCAAATTCGCTTGACAAATTTTCTTTCAAATGCTATAATATGTAAAAAATATCGTTCCTGTGAGGGAGTAGCAAGCGTATTTTATACGCAGCAAGTCAACATCATGGCCTTTTGGTCTGGCTTGCTTTAATATGCGAGACTCATGTATAAAAGTTATACACGAGTCATAAAATAAGAATACAGACTCAAGTATAGCAGAAGTTATACTTGAGTTTTTTTAATATTCGGAAATTACTGATTTCATGTTGTAATTTCCGAATATCATAAAAGTCTACCTTTAAAAATGTGAGCGCAGCGAACGTTAGCTTTAGAAGGCGACTTTTTTGTTTTACAAATAATAAGGAGGAGTCACATTGTTATTCCACAATCAATCAAAAGAATTTGTCTTAAACGAGCTTAACACAAATGCCGTTTCGGGACTTTCTGCAAATCAGGTTTCTGAGCTTAGCGCAAAATTCGGTCCTAACAAGCTTAAAGAAAAAAAGAAAAAAACCAATTTGCAGCGTTTTGGCGAGCAGTTTAAAGATGCTATGATTCTTATTTTGCTTGTTGCCGCCGCAATATCGTTTATTATTGCTTGCGTTGAGCGAAATCCTAAAGAGTTTTTTGAGCCTGTTTTAATTCTTCTAATCGTCGTTTTAAACGCAATTATGGGCGTAATGCAGGAAAGCAAGGCAGAAAAAGCTCTTGATGCATTAAAAAACATGTCAGCACCTCACGCACGTGTAATCCGTGACGGAGAAGAAAAAATCATTGATGCATCTCTTTTAGTTCCCGGTGATATTATAAGATTAGAAGCGGGTGATTTTATCCCGGCGGATAGCAGACTTCTCCACAGCGTAAGCTTAAAATCAGAAGAATCTGCCTTAACAGGTGAATCTGTCCCGAGCGAAAAGGATGCAAACGCAGAGGTTAAAGAAGATGCTCCTTTAGGCGACCGCACCAATATGGTCTTTTCAGGCTGCAGCGTTACTTACGGAACAGCTACGGCTGTTGTTACCGCAACCGGCATGGATACCGAAATGGGTATGATTGCAAATCTTTTAGATAACGAAACCGAGGGGCAGACTCCTCTTCAGGAAAAGCTCGCACAGCTCGGTAAATATCTTGGAGTTTTAGCTCTTGCTGCCTGCTTGGTTATCTTTTTAATAGGAACTATAAACGGCATACCTGTTCTTGAAATATTTATGACAGCAGTATCGCTTGCCGTATCGGCAATACCAGAGGGATTGCCTGCAATCGTTACAATTGTTCTTTCTATCGGCGTTCAGCGAATGGTAAAGCGCAACGCTTTAATCCGCCGACTTCCTGCGGTTGAAACATTAGGTAGTGCATCGGTTATCTGCTCTGATAAAACCGGAACACTCACCCAGAACCGTATGACCTTGGTTAAGGCATATTTTGACGGCAAGGGTGATAGCGAAAATATTACCAACGATTGTAGCGATGAAATTAAAAAACTGCTCAGCTACGGCACTCTCTGCTGTGACGGCTCTGTGATATTTTCATCTAACGGTGAGCAGCACATAGGCGACCCGACCGAAACCGCAATCGTACTTGCCGCTCATAAAAATGGTATACCAAAAGATGATTTAAATAAAAAATATCCTCGTCTGGGCGAAATTCCGTTTGATTCAGACCGAAAACTGATGACAACAATTAACAGCATTGATGGCAAAAACATCGTTATTGTAAAAGGCGCATTCGATGTGATGGCTGACCGATGCATAAGTGGTGATTTGACTACCGCAAAAGAAATTAACGAAAAAATGAGTGAAAATGCTCTTCGTGTTTTAGCGGTTGCATATAAAGAGATTGACACAATCCCCGAAACACTTACATCTGAAGATATTGAAAAAGACCTTATCTTTATGGGGCTTGTAGGTATGATTGACCCCCCTCGCCCTGAAGCAAAAGAGGCTGTAAGAATTTGCCGTCAGGCAGGAATTAAGCCTGTTATGATTACAGGCGACCACGTTGTTACTGCATCTGCCATTGCAAAAGAGCTTGGTATTTTAGAAGATGGCGACAAGGCTATAACAGGTGCTGAGCTTGATGCTATGACTGACCGTGAGCTTGACGAGGTAGTAGAACAAATTTCGGTTTATGCACGTGTATCGCCCGAGAACAAAATCCGTATAGTAAAGGCTTGGCAAAGACGTGGTCAGGTTGTATCTATGACCGGTGATGGTGTTAACGATGCACCTGCGCTTAAAGCTGCCGACATTGGCTGTGCTATGGGTATTACAGGTACAGACGTTGCCAAAGGTGCCGCAGATATGACTTTAACAGACGACAACTTTGCAACCATCGTTGATGCGGTAAGAGAAGGCCGAGGAATTTATGCAAACATTAAAAAGGTTGTAGGATTTTTACTTGGAACCAACATTGGTGAAGTTATAACCGTATTTGTTGCAATGCTCTTATGGCACAAAACACCGCTTTTATCTATGCAGCTTTTGTGGATTAACCTTGTAACAGACAGCTTTCCGGCAATCGCTCTCGGTATGGAAGCCGTAGAAGAAAACATTATGAATAAGGCTCCAAAACCGAAGAACGAAGGTATTTTTGCACACGGCTTTGGTATCCGTGTTGTTCTGCAGGGTATTATGTTTGGTGCTCTTTCTTTAATAGGCTTTAAACTTGGCGAAAACGTTACCGGATGTTTAGAAGGCGGTCAGACAGTAGCATTTATCGTTTTGGCACTTTCTCAGGTTGTTCAGAGCTTTAATATGCGCAGCGAACGCTCGTTGTTTAAAATCGGTATATTCACAAATAAAAATCTTAACGGCGCAGCTACACTTTCTACCGTTTTAGTTGCATTGGTAGTGTTTACTCCTTTAAGAACAATTTTCGGACTTATCACTCTTCCTGTCAGCTTATATTTAGCGGCTTTAGGACTTGTTTTAGCTCCGTTTGTTGTAATGGAAATATCAAAGCTTTTAGGGTTTATTAAGCATCAGCACTAAAAGGTCTTGACTGATATTTAAATTAGTGCTATAATATTTTTGAAAACAAAATAGATGAAGGGGAGCTTGTAAACAGGCTGAGAGGAAATTGAGAATTTCGACCCTGTAACCTGATATGGATAATGCCAGCGTAGGGATCACGAACGAGAAAAACAATTAAAGCGTATCCGTACGGATACGCTTTTTATTTTAAAAAACACCGATTTATGCTTTTCATCTGTTTTGTAAATAAATAAAAGGAGTCTTTATTATGAAAAAAACAAGACAGATTACCGAAATTGCAATGGCTGTTGCACTTGCTGTTGTATGTAGTTTTATCAAGGTGTGGGAAATGCCGCAAGGCGGGTCTATTGCCCTTACGATGATTCCTATACTGCTTATAAGCTTTCGATGCGGTGCAGTAGCAGGAATAATTACCGGTGCACTTTACGGTGCGCTCTCTGCTATATTATCAGGCGTTATTTATCATCCGATGTCAATACTTTTAGACTATGTTTTAGCCTTCGGTCTTTTAGGCGTGGCAGGATTTTTCAAAAAAAATACACCCGGCATCATTTTGGGAAGCTGCCTGGGTGTATTCGGAAGATTTTTAAGCTCACTTATAAGCGGAGCCGTGCTTTTTGCATCATATGCCCCCGAGGGACAAAATCCCTGGATATATTCGCTCATTTATCAGTCTACATATATGATTCCAGAACTGATAATAAGCGTATGTGTTCTGCTTTTTATATATTCTAAGGCTAAAAAGTTTTTTATGGGCAACATAAAATAATTAATCAGCAAATTCTAAAGATGTAACAGTTAAAATACCATCTGTAACACAAAACTTTATTTCGTATGAGTTATATTTCATACCATAGGTTTTGCTGTCGTCTTTATATGACGGTCTGGGGTCGTGTGAAAGTATTTTTATTATTTCTTCTTGCTTTTGCTCTGAAATACTATAAAACCTTTCGTCTTTTACTTCGACCTTTAAACTTCGTTCGTTCAAATTTTCTGTAAAGCCGCCTATCGCATCAGGATGTGAATCTGCATACGGAATATAGGGCTTTATATCATATATCGGTGTTCCATCTAAAATATCGGCTCCGCTCACGTAAAGAACGGGGCCGTCATTTTTTGTGTACTCTATTTTATCAAGCTTAACGCACGAAAGACCAATAGGATTAGGGCGAAACGGCGAACGTGTCGCAAATACCCCCACCCTTTTATTGCCGCCTAAAAGCGGAGGTCTTACGGTTGGTGACCAGTTTTCTCGTACTGCCTCTGAAAACTGCCATAAAATCCATATGTGCGAAAAATCTTCTAAACCACGAAAAGCCTCTTTTACACGATATTCTTTTTCAAATATTATTTTCCCTTGCGTGTTTTCTACCAATCCGCTTTGTCTTGGGATTCCAAATTTTTCTTTAAAATCGGTTTTAATGTGTGCAATAATTTTCATAATTTAACACCTTAAAGACTTTATTTTTCTGTTTTATTAACATCCTCTAAAATTTTAACTCTCTTTTTATACTTAACCACATTTGCATATGTCAGCAAAATTTCGAGTGAGCACACAAACTCTGTATTGCATTTTTTACAATGATTCTGTGAGATAAATTTGCCACCCTGCTTGTACCAGCCTTTTTTAATATGTGCATAACGGCCACAGGTGGGACAGCGCATTTTTAGCTGACGTTTATCAACGCATTTATGCGCCAAATCGGTTATATGAATATTTTTATAGTGCTGATTTATCTCAACAGCATTTACAATATATTTTGCGAAACGGCGTTTATCGAATATACGCACAAACACCTCGCCCGAGATAGTTGCATCAACCAACGCATCGTGAAGTGTTTCTTCTTCGTACTCTATCGGGAACGAATCTGCCGCTATTTTAAGACCGATCTGCCGTTGCTTTGAATCCTTTTCAATTACATCAGAGGCGTATTTTTGCAAATCGGCATAGCGAGTTAACCAGTCAAGCGGCACATTTTTATCATAGTACAGGCAATTTGAGCGCAAAACAGAAGCATCCTGCATTCCCCATGACATTAAAACGAATTTTTTACCCATAAATTTTCTGAATTCGCGAAATGCCACCGGAAACGGAACACCCTCTTTTTCAAGCTTTTTCATTGTTATGCCCGTCATTTTTTCAACGGTAGGCTCTATTTTGTTGTACAATCCCGGACGAATCAGGCAGTTAAAGCTGCCTAAATAATTCATATGGCTGTCGTATTTAACCGCGCCAATCTGAATTACCTCATCAGGACATGCCCCCCTGACGCATCTGGCATACCTGTTCCATTCCAGGTCAAAAATAACGTAATCCATTTATCGTGCCTCTTTTACTTCTATTCTTGAAGCGACCAGTCTATTGGTTGCTTGCCCATTTGCTCTAGCAATGTGTTAACCTTGCTGAAGTGTTTGCATCCGAAAAATCCTCTGCTTGCCGACAAAGGACTGGGGTGCGCCGCCATTAATACATAATGGTGACTGTTGGTTATAAGCGGCAATTTTTCTTTTGCATTATTGCCCCACAACAAGAAAATAACCGGGTCTTTGCGCTCGTTAAGTTTTTTAATTACACAATCGGTAAACTGTGTCCATCCCAGATTTTTATGAGAGTTTGGCTCGCCCTCTCGCACAGTCAGCACCGTATTTAAAAGCATAACTCCCCTTTTTGCCCACGGTATTAAACAGCCCGTTTCGGGTCTTTTTACTCCTAAATCCGACTCAAGCTCTTTAAACATATTAACAAGTGACGGTGGCTGGTCAACACCAGGCTGAACAGAAAAAGCAAGCCCGTGAGCCTGACCCGGACCGTGATATGGGTCTTGTCCTAAAAGCAAAACCTTAACCTCGCTGTATGGCGTCATTTTTAAACTGTTAAAAATGTTGTGCATATCAGGATAAACGGTATGCTCTTTATACTCTGCCGCAAGCTTTGAGCGCAGAGCTAAATAATAGTCTTTAGAAAACTCGTCACCTATTATGTTGTCCCAATCATTTCCTATTAATAGCATATAAACCTCTTAATATTATTATTTATTGAGCAATCTGTTAACCTCTTCAACAAAGGTATTTACATCTTTAAACTGACGATAAACCGATGCAAAACGAACGTATGATACCTCGTCAAGCTCTTTTAATCTATCCATTACCATCTCACCGATTTTGTCAGAAGATACTTCTCGTTGAAGATTATTCTGAATCGTAGACTCGATATCAAATGTAATGCGTTCGATATCCTTCATTGCAACCGGACGTTTTTCGCACGCACGAACAATACCGTTTAAAAGTTTTTGGCTGTCAAACATCTGTCTTGAGCCATCCTTTTTGATTACCATAAGCGGTATGCTTTCGACTTTTTCGTAAGTGGTAAAGCGCTTTCCGCACTCTAGGCACTCTCTGCGTCGTCTTATTGCTTCTCCTTCGTCAGTCGGACGAGAATCAACAACCTTACTTTCCTCAAATTCACAATAGGGGCATTTCATTTGCGACACTCCTTTTCATTTGAAAAATTCATATAAAAATTGTTTTCTGTTTATAAGCTCATCTAAACGTTTTATATATTCTCGCACATCTTTTATGTTAAAAATTCTCTCTATGCGGTCGTCTTTAACCAGCTTTGTAACTCCGCCGACACCCATAGATATTACCGTTTGCAGTTCTTCCATCATATATACGTTATAATGTCCCTCATAGCCATCACGGCAAAAACCTGTATTTTCCTGATTGCCGAGAGTTTTTTTCTGTCGGTAAAGATAATATGGATGATAGTCTTTTTCTTTAAGCAGACTGTGCGCAAACCGCACCATATTCTGAACATCCATATCCTCAGAAAGCTCTAAGTCAGGCTCTTCAGTCGTCAGTCTTGCCGCACGTTTTATACACATTGTGTGAACAGTTATGTTTTCAGGCTCAAATGCCGCAACCTTTACGAGCGAATCAGAAAATTCTTCTGTTGTTTCTTCGGGCAAGCCTGCAATAACGTCCATATTTACTGCACCAAAATCGTATTTTCTAACCAGCTCCATAGCCCTTTCAATCTGCTCGGGACTGTGCTTTCTGCCAATAATTTTGAGTGTTTTTTCGTTCATACTCTGCGGATTAACACTTATTCTGTCTACACCGTTTCGGCGCATTGCCAAAAGCTTAGATGCCGTAATTGTATCAGGTCTTCCTGCCTCTACGGTAAATTCTTTTAAGTTTTTAAGGTCAAACTTTTGCGATATTTTATAAAGCAGTCTGTCTAAATCCTCTGCCGACAGCGTGGTAGGTGTGCCACCGCCGATATACACCGTATCTACTCTAAAGCCCAAATCTCGAACGATTTTTGCTGTTTCATCAATTTCGGTAAACATGGCCTCTAAATAAGGCTCTACAAAGTGTTTCATCTGGTCAACACCCATTGATGCAAACGAACAGTAAATGCACTTTGACGGGCAAAAAGGAATATCAAGATATAAACTGCAGCTGTTTTGGGGCGGTTTAGGAAAAACCTTAATTTCACGGTCCGCAATATCAATTGCAAGCTTTATTTTTTCTTCACTTACCGAAAATTGCTCTGTTAAAACTTTCGCAATTTCGTCATCTGTCATTCCTTTTTCTTTCATCTGCACAACACGTTTAACAGGACGTATTCCGCTAAGACTACCCCAAGGAGAAGAAATGCTATTGCTCATTGTAATACCTTTCCCACTCGTATATCTCGTTGTGTTTCTTTTCGTATTCTATCGTTGTAGCCGGTCCGTGACCGCAATATACACGTGTATTATCAGCTAACGAAAACAGCTTGTTTTTTATCGAATGAATAATTTGCTTCATCGAACCCGTAGGCAAATCTACACGGCCTATTCCTCGACGGAACAGAGTATCTCCTGAAAATAAAACATCATCACATAAAAGACACATTCCACCGCTTGTGTGACCAGGTGTTTCTATAATCTTAAAGCTATATTCGCCCGATTTAAGCTCATCACCTTCTGATACCGTAATGTCTGGCTCTGCAACATCTGTACTATCGCCGAAATGACCCATCATACTGATATCAGGATTTAAATAATTAGCCTTTTCTTTTTCGCAAACAACAATTTTTGCACCGGTTTTTTCTTTTATTTCGGCTGCTGCACCGATGTGATCGTAATGACAATGCGTTAAAACAATATATTTAACTGTGTAGCCTCTGTCTTCAATTCTTTTTAAAATCTTGTCTGCCTCGTCACCGGGATCTATTACCAAAAGCTCTTTTTCATCCCCTGCTAAATGGCAGTTTTCTTCAATATATCCTGTAACTATTGTTTCTAAAATCATTTTATTCTCCCTTAAAATCAGCTTTCTCGTGATACCTCGAACACGCCTTTTAATGCGGCAAGCTTGTTCTTGACAGAATCAAACTGCTCTTTTGAGGTAATTTCCATAGTGATTTTTATAACTGCGACCTGTTCTTTGGTAGTGTGCGAATGAATTGCACTTATCAAAATTCTTAAATCTGAAATAACCTTTGCTATCTCGGCAAGCAAGCCCTTTCGGTCGTATGCCGAAATTGTAAGCTCGGTAAGATAAGAATTTTTTTGTTCCGCCTCATCCTGCCAATACACTTTAATTAAGCGGTCTGTTCCGCTGAATCTGTTTTCTGCCACGATGTTCGGGCAGTCTTTTCTGTGCACCGAAACACCTCTGCCTCGGGTTATATATCCTACGATTTCATCGCCCGGAACAGGGTTGCAGCAACGAGAAAGGCGTACCAAGCAGTTATCTATGCCCTCTACTACAACACCATTACTTGCTGAAATCTTTTTAGGCTGAGGAGGTGCTACCACAGTCGCAACTATGTCTGGCTCTTCGTTTTTCATTGCTATTCTGTATTGCTCACGAAGACGACCGACAATTTTGTTAACCGTAAGTGCTCCGTATCCTACTGCGGCATACAAATCATCAATATTTGCAAAATTATATTTTTTGCAAATTGCGTCAATCCAATCAGGACGGAAAAGCTGCGTTGCCGTCATATTTATACGTTTTAATTCTTTTTCGACCATATCTTTGCCACGCAAAACATTTTCTTCACGGCGTTCACGCTTAAACCATTGGTTTATTTTTGTTCTTGCCTGCGATGTTTTACAAAGCTTTAACCAGTCACGGCTAGGTCCGTGAACGGCAGATGATGTCATAATTTCGACAATATCACCATTTTGAAGATTATAGTCTAAGGTCGCAATTTTTCCGTTTACTTTAACCCCTGCCATTTTGCAACCGACCGCACTATGAATCATAAATGCAAAGTCGATAGGAGTTGACCCTGCAGGAAGATTTATAACATCGCCCCTTGGGGTGAACACAAATACCTCGTCTGCAAAAAGGTCAATTTTTAAAGTACGCATAAAATCGTCAGAATCAACGACATTCTGCTGAATTTCTAAAATCTGTCGAATCCACTCAAGCTTTGAATCCATATCGGACTCGCCCGAGCGACCCTCTTTATATTTCCAATGGGCTGCGATACCATGCTCTGCAACACGATGCATTTCCCACGTTCTTATCTGAATTTCAAACGGTGTTCCGTTTGGTCCTATAACCGTTGTATGAAGCGACTGATACATATTAGGCTTGGGCATTGCAATATAGTCTTTAAATCTGCCCGGGATGGGATAATAAAGCTCATGAACCAGGCCCAAAACTGCATAACAGTCTTTAACGCTGTCAACTATAACACGAACTGCAAAAAGGTCATAAAGCTCGTCGATATTTTTATTCTGGGTAAACATTTTACGGTAAATGCTATAAAAATGTTTAGCTCTGCCCATTACGTGAGAATGTATGCCAATCTCCTTTAGCTTTTCGTCTAAAGTGCTCATTATGTCATTAATATATTCTTCACGTTCACGTCTTTTTAAATTTATAGAATCTGTAATTTCTTTATAGGCAATGGGATCTAAGTATCTTAATGATAAATCCTCAAGCTCCATTTTAATTTTAGACATACCAAGTCGATGTGCCAAAGCTGCATAAACCTCGATGGTTTCTCTTGCCTTTTCTCTCTGCTTATCTTCGCTTTTAGCTTTTATAGTACGCATATTATGCAAGCGGTCTGCAAGCTTAATAACTATTACCCTTACATCCTTTGCCATCGCAAGAAACATCTTGCGCAAGTTTTCGATTTGCTGTTCTTCTTTAGATGTATACTGAATTTTACCAAGCTTTGTTACACCATCTACAATAAGCGCAACATTTTCGCCAAATCTCTCTTTTACATCGTTTAAAGTAAACTCGGTATCTTCAACAACATCGTGCAGCAGTGCTCCTACAAGTGAGTCGCAGTCGAGTTCTAAATCGGCTAAAATATGCGCAACCGCTAAAGGATGTGACAAATATGGCTCTCCTGATTTACGCATCTGACCTTCGTGGGCAACTTTCGCAAGCTCGTATGCCTCGACAAGTCTTTCTAAGTCGATCTTAGGATTGTACTGGACAACCTTTTCTTTTAACCGTTCAAAAGAGTTTTCTATTTTTTCCACTGCACTCACCACCTTTAATCTGAAAATCTCATATCCTTTAATATCGCCTGAACCTGACGTTCTCCACGAAATACGTTAATATCAAGCTGAAATAAAATATCTATTTTGTCGTGTACCTTAATTTCGTCTGCATATGCGCCCATGCCAAAGCCCACCGCATCAATAGCACAACCTGCTCTATTAAGCGACAGCTTAATGTGTTTGCCCTCGCTAAGCACTCTTATATTCGCAATTTCAAGACCACGCGCAAAAAATATAGGACTTGCATTTCCCATTCCGTACGGCTCGAGCACCGCCAGTTTTTCGGCTGTGTTCATATTTATATATTCAATGGGTAATTCGCTGTCTATATATATTTTGGGGATAAAATCCTCTTGCGTAAGAAGTTCTTTTGCATACTCATTTATCTTTTTTCTGAATTCTTTTATTTTATCTGTTTTAACACTTAATCCTGCCGCAAGCTCGTGGCCGCCAAATTTAGTGAGGCTTTCTGCACAGTACTCTAAAGCCTTAAACAAATTAAAGCCTTTTATGCTACGACCAGAGCCTTTACCATTTTCATCTGTTGTGCTTATTAACACGCACGGCTTTCCGGTGCGCTCAGATATTTTAGATGCCACTATTCCTATAATTCCGTGATGCCACTCCTCGTGGTCTAATATTAAAACGTAGTCGTCCTGCATTGATTTATCGTTTTGCAAAATTTCTAACGCTTGCTCCATAATCTGTTGCTCGTTCGCCTGACGTTCACGGTTTTCTTCATCCAACATCTGTGCATAATCACGTGCGCTTTTTTCATCTTGCGCAAGAAGCATATCGACAGCACATTTCGGGTCACCCATACGACCTGCAGCATTAATTCTGGGTGCTAAAACAAAGCCTATTGTTCCTGCAGTAACAGCCGAGGCATCAATACCCGACTGCTCAATAAGCGCACAAATACCCTTGTTGGTCGTATATTTCATAAGCTCTAAGCCCTTTTTAACAATTATACGGTTTTCGCCCAAAAGTGGCATTACATCCGCTACCGTACCGATTGCAACAAGGTCTAAATATTCATCTAAAAGCTCTTTCATATGATATTTCATTTTAAGCGTAAGCGCCTGCAAGAGCTTAAACACGACACCTACACCAGCCAGTTTTTTAAACGGATACGGACAGTCTGCCTGCTTTGGATTTAAAATACACAAAGCATCGGGCAGACTTTCTTTACATTCGTGATGGTCTGTAACTATTACTTCCATTCCGCAGCTTGTTGCATATTCAATTTCGGCTACTGCCGTAATTCCACAATCTACCGTAATCATCAGTCTTGTGCCACGTGCAGCAATTCTGTCGATTGCATCACGATTCATTCCATACCCCTCTTCTAATCGGTCAGGGATATAATAATCAACCACTGCCTTATGACTGGACAAAAACTTTACAAGAGCCGCAGTTGATGTAATTCCGTCTACATCATAATCTCCGTACACCGTTATATGCTCACCGTTTTTTATCGCCTGTAAAATGCGCTCGGTTGCCTGTTCCATTCCCTTCATAATAAACGGGTCGAGCAATTTTTCGGTATCTGGCAAAAGATATTCTTTTACATCTTCGATACCACGGTTTAAAAGCACGGTTGCCAGTATTGGCGGAAGCTGATTTTCGCTGCTGATACGTAAAACATCATCACGGCTGTTGTTTTTACTCAGCAAAATCCATTTCTTTTTCTGCATATCAAACCTCTAATAGCTATATATAGCGCAATTCTATCTTATTTAATACTAATTATACTACTTTTTAGCCAAATATGCAACTATAGTTTTAAATTGTGCGTAAAAAAGCGAGTATTGAATAAAAATCAATACTCGCTCTTATTTATTGAAATACCGGTGGTTTTCCGGCGACACTGTTTAGGTCGGTAGCCGGCGAAGGCTCTGACATACTGAAATACATTTTTGCTGCAGCAGTCGTGCCAAAATCCCGGTTAGAACCCGTGGACTGCACCTTGTTAAATGCTTCTCGAAACATTGCGTTGTGCGCCTCTTCACGATTTAACAAAAAGTCAATGGTTTCTTTTACCTTTTTGTCGTTAATCTGTCGATATAAATATTCATATACTACTTTTGCTCGCTGCTCAGATGCAATATTTGAAAGCAGGTCAGCACACAAATCTCCGGTAACTGTAACATAATCTCCTGTCCACGAATATCCCGATGCATTTATAAGCCCCGGATTAAGACCTAAAAGCACATGGCTTTGTATCTCGCCGGCACCCACACTTGATGCATCTACATCATGACCATTTAACATATTTATCGTCTGGGCTATCATCTCCATATGGCCCAGCTCTTCTGCAGCAATGTCTAAGAATAAATCCTTAATTTCTGGGTCTTTAATTCTAAAGCTCTGAGACATATACTGCATTGCCGCTTTAAGCTCACCGTTTCCTCCGCCTAACTGTTCCTGCAGCAGTACCGCATATTGCGGATTTGGTTTTTCAACCGAAACCGGATGAAACAAAAGCTTTTCGTGTTTAAACATAAAATCGCCTCCATATTATAATGTGATTTTATATTTCCCTTTTTCTTCCGTTTTATGTAGTGCGCATTGATATTTATTATATCTCGTTAAATATGTTTATGATTGTTCTTTGCTTCTTTAAGGCATAATCATATGCAATTTTTGTGCCGCTTTTTGGCTGGTAATCAGCCGAATCAGCATTTCTTTTCTTCCGCCTTGGCGGTGCATAACTTTCATCAAAATATATTATATCTTTATTTACTTAAAGTAAGTAAATAAAGATATAATTAGAATCAATTATAATTTACTAATTTTGTTGTTAAAATGTAAATAGATTAAAGAGGCGATAATATGAAAGCTGAATTTCCTGACCGATATATAACTTTAGGTTTGAAAATTGCTTATTATAGAAAAAAATCCGGATATATGCAAGAAGCCTTTGCTGAACTTATTGGCAAGAGTGTTAATTTTATTGGACAAGTCGAAGGTACTGGCACTATTCGTGGCATATCTTTAGAAACACTATTTAAAATCGCCCAAGTTCTAAAAATTTCGCCTTCTAAATTACTAGAGGATGATTAAATATTTTTTAAATCATATTGTTGCTATTGTGCAAAAAAATAAATGCTCTCTGCAAATCGCAGAGAGCATTTATTTTTTATTACTTATAATATTCTTCTAAAAATGTGCAGTTAATTATTTTTTCTAAAACCATATCTGCGCTGAAATAATAGTGATTTGCAGCCTCGAAGCCAACAGCAGGTCTGCGGCACATAATTGCATAAAGTGTGGTTGCAAGCTCTTTTTCGGTTTTTATTATTTCTAAAATTTCTTTTCTTAATTCTTCATTTTTTTCCTGCTCATATTTATCTCTTAAACGAACGAATCTTATCTGGTCGTAAGATGAACGGAAAAGCGAATAGCTTACAAACGAAATATCTTTAATTTCACCCTCGACACCATCTAGCTTTAAAAGCCCCTGTTGCCAGATATCGCTGACCTTTTTAAACTGGTCTTCGACAATATATTCAGGATAATTTGCTCTCCAGCTTGCAAGGTCATCGTATGCATAGCAAGTCATAGTAGCTTTGTATCCTGTCGGCTTGCGATATAACGGATTTGCTACACCACCGTTATGCGGTCCTTTATATGCCAAAGATACGTGGAACGGATACTCTGAAAATGCCTTGCAGAACAAATCGGTTGCCTCTTTAACCTTGTCTGCATTTTCGCCGTAAAGTGACTTTAACGCTATGCTGTAATCAGGCTCGTATTTACCGTTTTCTATAAAAAAGCTTTCGGATATTAGCTTAATATTAGGCGACGGATATCCGCCCAACGTCCAGCTTAGCATTAAATGATTAACATCAGTTTTAATAAGCTCGTCAATCTGCTTTATAAGCGAGCCATAAATTGGCAGATACGGAGTTGTTGAGCATTCCCACGTGTTATTTATCTGAAGCTTTGCCGCCGTTTTATGACCGTATTTTTTAGCAACCTCCCAAGTTTTTAATGTGGTTTCGCTTACGCCGTCAACCGACATTGTATAGTCATAAACCTCATTTTTAATGCCACCACGTTCAAATTTTATTCCAACGTCACGTTGGCACATAATTGCCACACTTTCAGGAATCTTGCTAATGCATTTTTCTTTAGTTCCGTCATAAATTGAAAGATTTGTTTCAGGCGCCCACCCCCAATCCCACGCAATTACCTGAATCGAGTCAGACACTCTTTTTGCACCTTCTGCTACAAGTCGGTTAACGAGTGCAACCAGCTCGCCCTGCGGAATATCTGCACAGGTAGGACAGATTTTATCAAAAGCACCCGAGCGACAATGTGTGGGGTTTTCTGACATTGTAATTGTAAAAAATCCGCCCAAATCAGGAACTGCACGGCAGAGCTTTTCGACCGCTCCGCTTAAGTAATCCTGAGTTTTTTGATTCATTAAGCACATACACGAATAGCGTTCTCTTTGTGAGCCTTTCATATCGGGATATTTTTCAAAGAACGAATGCGGCATTGACCGTGGTTCGTTTATATACAGATATATTTTAATGCCGTAGCTTTTTGCTCGTTTTACAAAATCGTTAAGATTTTTCTGACGCATTTCCCATCCGTCAGACATTTCAGGAGCAAACGGAAATTCTGTTAAGCGATATAAAATTCCCTGCAGCCAGATACCGTTTACGCCTGTTTTTGCATACTGCTCTAAAAGTCCGTCAGGGCACCATGTGCGGCTGTCAACATCCATTGCACCGTCATAAAGCGCACTGAATGAATAGATGTAGCGCACCTCAAAGCGAGGCTCTCTTTTATAGCTTGCGGCATCAAAGAATGCACCGCCGTTTGCTGAAGCTACGTCTTCAAGCCTGTATAGCGCACGCAAAACACCTGCACTTGAGCCTGCCTTTATCTCAATTTTTTTATCAGCTATTAAAATCTCGTGATATTCATCAGCTTTATTCAGTATAAACGAAAGCTCTATTTCGCCGTCTGTTGCGCTACCTGACAGGTCGATGTCCCACATATCCTTAATATGAGTGCAAAAACGCTCTGCCATTATTTTTACAAAGCTGTTGTCTGTTTTATCTGAGATGCCCCAACCGCTTGTTAAAATAACCTTGCTGCTATCAGGCTCTGCAATGAATGCGGGTGTCGGCTTTTCACTCCAGAAATCAAACGGAGCACGAACATCAGTTAAATTGCTTTTTGCTTTTTCTATATCAATTCGTATTTTTTCGGTTTTTTCTTTTTCTGAATCTGTCAGCTCTTTATATGTAATTTCAGGGCACTCTGGCTTGAAACTGCCAAGCTTTACCTCTAAAAAGTCTTCTTCTTTTAATGCTAGGTTTAACTTATCTGCATCCCAGCCTAAAAGCTTTAAAAGCTGCTCGTACGGCAAAAGATGCCAG
>JAFQAG010000137.1 GCA_017416985.1 Clostridia bacterium | reverse complement strand
TTCTGCAGTCCATTGTATTGTTCCAAATCATATATGCAGTTTTATCTGCGCTCCAATTTGCAACATAGTACAATTCGTGCTTGCCGTTTTCACCGAATCTGAAATTTCTTGCCTCTAAAAGAGGTCTTATTTCGGTGGCATATCTGGGGTCTTTAACAACCATATCTACCTTATCAATTGTATTAATAGACCAGTTAGTCATTTCTGCCTCTAAGTCATCAATAACATAATCGAGCGAAACGCCCTCTTTTGCTAAGGCATCAAAATATACGTCAAAAAATTTTCTTAAATTTTCTGCACCATAGTCCCACCATATAAAGTTTTCACGTTTTTCAGTCAGTCTTGTGCTTATAAGGTGAATATCAATGCCTCTTCTGCCTTCGGGCATTGTTTTTAAATATGTAGCAGTTTTTTTAGCGGCTAATATAGGGCCGTCGCCGTCCATTGCTTCTTTTGACAGAAAATACGGCATATAAAGCGTGTCTGCACCATTGCTGCTTCCATAAAGATATCCCCAGAACGTGCCCTTTTTGCCACTTTCTGCTGCAGCGATGCCCACTGGCATCGCTGCAGTCATAAATAATGCTACACACAAAAAACTACATAATAAGCGTATAGATTTTTTATACATAATTATTTCTCTCCAAACATTTGAGGAATCATAAGTAATATGCGCTCAAAAATTACAGCAGTTTCTGCTCTTGTGCAAATGTTATTCGGTTTAAATGTTCCGTCAGGATATCCCTGGATTAATCCTAATGACGAAACTGTGTTTACAGCGGTTTTAATATCTGAGCCTAAGAAGTATATGTCGCCAAAGTCTGCTCCATTATCCTCTGCAACAAGGCTTAATGCTTTTGTAAGGATAGCACACATTTTAGCACGTGTTAAGTCAGACTCAGGAGCGAGCATTCCGCCTTCTGCTTCAATCCAGCCGCCTGATGCTGCTGTGCTTATAATATCTGCATACCAAGCATCTTCTTTAACGTCTGAAAATCCGCCTGTATATTCGGTTGTTGTTACACCTAAAATTCTCATAAGCATAGCAACAAACTCCGCTTTGTTAATTTTACGGTCAGGCTGCATTCCAATATCTGTGCCTTGCATAACGCCTATACCCATCATATTTGCTAAGCTATCTTGTGCCCAGTGACCTTTCATATCAGCAGGCATAGCACCTGTAAATACATTAGTCTTAGCACCGCCGCCCATAATCGGATTTAATTTAAGTGTCTGGGCCGGAACAACCGGAGTTGCAACAGGAGTATCTGTCTGCTCTTCGCCAGCGTTGTCGCCGGTTGACGGAGTTGTCTGCGGAGCCTGTGTGCCGCTGCTTACAAGACTAGCATCTAATACCGGTTTTAAATAGTTATCCGGGTCAGGCATTGTGTTGCTTGATTCGTACAGATATCCCTCCGGCTTGTGATCAGGAGCAGTATCTGCCGCTTTGTCAGGTAACGGGTCAGAGGTTGTTCTGTACTCTTTAGGCCATGTGCCATCAGGAGTAATTACCCAGTAACCGTATTCAGATACTGATTCATCAGGAGTGTAAATATAACTTCCCTTCGGGAATTCTACGTACTGGTTACCAATCTTAAAGGTTACACCATTAATTGATGAAGCCACAAAGTTTTCCATACTTACGCCAGGTGTGTAAAGGTCAGGAGTGATTCTCCATACACCCTTGCCATTAGCTGTCATACCCGAAAGAATGTATCTCTGATCCCATGACGGAATCTGGTTAACGTTCGGAACGATTGCTTTTCTGTCTTCAAAACCAACCAGTTCGCCAAGCTGAGCAAATATTTTAGCAAGCTCTTTAAAGTCATCTCCCTGCTTTGTTCCCTCTGAGTTATAGATTAAGAACGGGTCGGTATCATAAAGTCCGCAGTGCAGAATAAGCTCTGCATAGTAGTCTGTTCCATAGTGGTTACAGTATGCAGCCGATGCAACTGTATCAACCCATGAACGAACACCAACCCACGGCATAAGCTTTAAGTCGCCCATTGATGCAACAATATCTGCAGTTTTAATCATTTCGATAAGTAACTGATTGTATGCAGTATTTGGGTATGTTTCAAAAGGATAGCCAATCGGCGGATTTGTTTCAATCATTTTCAAGCTTCCGTAGTGAACCGGGCTACAGCCTGTACCAACACGGCTTCCCTTTGTTCCGGGAGCTGTTCTTGAACCCTGATAGTTATATACAGGAACTACACCTGTTGCGGTATGTGCCGCATAGTTAGAACCCTTAATATCAGGATAGTATTTTTTAATTGTATCAAAAACTGCCTCGTTATAAGCGCCGTAGAAAATCTGCGATTCTAATACATAGTTAAACACACTGTATGCAGTATCGGCACCCTCAGGAGGATTTGATTCAAAGAAGCGAGTACGTCTCGGCTCCTGAGCACCGGGGAAGATGTTGATATATTTCAAGTCATAGTCATCACCAAAAATATATCCTGCCTTTTCTAATGCCGGACGAAGCTCGTTCTGATATTCGGGGAGCTTTTCAATTCTTATAAGCTCTTCTTTAATCCATTCTTCATATAAATGACCTTTGGTTGCAATTGTCTGCTCAACGTTTTCGGTCTCGGATTTAAACACCTGAATTACCTTATTTTCTATACCATAGCACATAATTGTAGACTCGTTATCGTCGATAACATAGTCAACAGGTGTACCTAAATCCTTTAACGCCTTAAATAATGAATCAATGTTACCTTTTACATATTCAACACTTTCTTCATTTATGAAGAAATAGTCTTTAAGTCCTTTGGTTAAACCATTAGTTGAACCTGTTAAGTTAATACATCTTCTGCCCTCTGGCTGTGCTTTTAAAAATGTATCAATTTCTTTAGCAAGAGCAATAGGCCCTTTTTCTAAAATATCTTTTTCTCTTACATAAATTGGATTAGCAAAATAGTTTTTATCGCCGGTATTTGAATAGAGAATACCCCAGAAGGTTTTGGGGTTACCCTTTTCAAATGAGTTTGCCGCAAAAGCACTGCACGGCAGCATTATAACAGCCAATAAAACAGCTATAATTCCTGTTAATGTTTTTTTCATTGACTCTTCCCCCTTAATTATCTGGTTTCAACCACAATTGCACCACTTTGCTGTGCATAACGAACAGCAACAGCTAATGTTACATAATTCTCTTTAGAATCTGTATAGCTTACAAGGTCTGCCGAAGTAGCATTTCTTGTTTTTCTTACACCGCGATTGTCCTCCATAATAGTAGCGGTAGGAAGAATACCAATATAACGACGCAGGTTTTCTCTATCCTCACGAGTTAACTCTGCACCACTCTGCTGTTTTGCCAATGTTGCCTCATATACGTCAGGCTTTGCCATTGTTGCCATAAAGTATCCGCCATCGATTTTGTAAAGGTGGAGCAAATACCATCTATTTTCAGCCGAACGCGAGTTCCAGATACTCTCTGTATGCCAAGTATCCAATGAAGGCGAGGTTATATCAGGTTTTGCAGCACCTGCCGGGTTTGCACCCATCATTTTTTTCTGCTCACTACTATATACAATTTCCATAGCCTGAATATAGCCTAATGAGTCGATATACATATTAACCAGGTCGCCAGGAACTACCTTATGTTTTCTGCCAGTGTCTGTACCTGCAGAGTCAAATATTCTAAGATTGTCAGGATCAATATTCGGATTATCAATATAATATTTTTTTCCGCCGTGTACTTCAACCATTGTTACAACATCTTCTTCGTACACAACATCTTTAATATTAACAACCATACCAACTTTTGAGGTTGTACCTGTATGCTGTTTTACACCTGCTGCAGATGCTAAAACAACAAATGCTGCCTCTAATGAATCAGGCTCTTCTGTGTAAATAAACAAAGGTGTTGAACCTGACGGTCTGCTTGCCATAATAAATGATTTTTCGCTGGCTGTATCTATCTTATGCCACTCAGATTTATCTTCATTTGTTCCTGAGTGATAAGGAATCTGAATATACTCGGTTTTATTAGATGCACCAATTGTTAAAGGACTTGTGTTAGCATGTGCACCTGATACAACGTCGTAAAGAACTGTGTCAAAGTCGTGTGCTGTACCTCTTGGAACGTCTATACAAAATACATCACGGTAATGACGATAGTGTGATTGTCTGATTGCACTTCCGGCATACAGATAAAAGCCTAAACCATCGTTATAGTTTTTATCGCCCGCCTGTAAAATAAAGTTGATTTCGTTATCTTCGTTTAAACCAACTCTTGCAGGCTGTGCTACAAAGGCATCTGTTTTAGCCGCACGTCTTCCGTCAGCCTTTAAAGCCTCTAAAACTTCTGCGCGGGTAGCATTTTTACCATTTAAGGTAACCTTTTCTGCGCAAGGATAAACCTCGAATCCACCCAGTGTCTTTGCAAAAATCTTAAATGTTACTTCTTCACTTAAGCCGCCTGCCTTTTGCGCACCTGCAATTATAGCATAGAAGTTTGCAAGAGAGGTAACCTCGTTCTTTTCAAAATAAACAATTTCATTGTCAGTGTTCATATAGAAGGTGTAGTTAGAACGGAAGTCAGGTTTTTTAATCGCTCCGATATCTAATTTACCCTTTAAATATGCCGAAAGCTTATATGCTTTATCAGTAATTGTCCATGCATCTGTTTCGGTGTCCATTTCAACAACCTGACCGGATACTGTAAGGTCAGATACATAAATAACTGTCTTTTCTCTTGAGATGCTCTGCGCAACAGAAATTACTGTATCTGCTGCAATTTTCGAGAAGTTTGTTTCAGCACCGCCTGCGGTAAAGTAAGAAACTCCGTCTAAATGATAGTCTAAATTAAGTGTTTCGCCCTCTTTACCGATAACAACAAAGTCGTCTGCGATAACGCTCTTAACCGGAATATCAGTATAAGAACGAATAACAACCAAATCGCATTCGTCATCCGTTGCGTTGCTGATGATGGTTACTTCACCCTTTGCAGGCATCATTATAGCTTTTGTATAAGAGCCTGTATATTCTTCTCCGTTATAAATAACGTATGGTTTTTTAAGGTCTATTGTTTCACTTTTTGCGCCATCTTCATATGTATATGTAAGATTTGCATAATTCTCAATCATATCAGCTGTTAATGTGATTGATTCGTCTTCGGTAATATCAACCGAAACAACCTCTTTAACATCTACTGTGCGGTCATCGTACCAGTAAAGACGTACGTGACGACCTAAAAGCTTGCTTGTATCGTAGTTATACAGATAGTATTTTGTTCCATCTAATAAAATTGCGCCATCAGATAGCTTAGCACTGCTGCCGCCACCTAAAACGATACCGTCTGCACCGTTTACTATACCCATAGTTCTTACAACCTTATGGAATTTGTAAAGAGCATCAATTCCATCAAGTTTAACGAATTTGGATACTTCACCAAAGCTGGTCTGGTCCATAACCTCTGCGTGAAGAGCGTTATAAATCATTTTATAAGCTTCACCACGGGTGAACACACCCTCTTTTATGTTGTCATAAAGACCTAAAGTACCTGCAAAACGTGCAAATGTTGTACCCTGATTTGCTAAATTGCCATAACCCATACTCATAAGCAGGGTTTTAGCAGCCTCTTCAGAGGTGATTGCCCATGCAGGATAAAAATATCCATCGTTTACTGTTGACATAAATCCTGCAGTAACTGCTGTGTAAATATAAGGTTCTTCTAAAGAGCCTGAAAGCACGTCTTTTAAAATTATGGTGTCAGTTATAAGCGGACTGTTCATTCCTGCAAATTTGCAGGCTAAAACTGCAAACTCGGCTCTTGACATCTGCTTGGATAAATCTTTATCTGTTTCATCGTCAATGATGTTTAAATTATAAAGCAAATCCATTGCACGCTGAACATTTTTTTCGATTACAACTTCTTCTGCCACAGCCTCAGGTGCAGTTTCTGCTACGGCTGTTTCATCTGCTGCATAAGCCGGAACCATTGAACCCACTAAAAGTACAACAGCTAAAAGCAGAATATTTATCTTTTTAAGCATAGTTTTCAAATTAATCTCCTCCTTAATAAAACCGCAAAACTATGAGCGTTTATATACTTTTGGGTCGCCAATCGGCTTCATATCATACCAGTTGTCTACCAAATATACGCAAACTGTACTTTCTGTATCTTCAAATGCTACTTCTGGCAGATTAACCTCTGCTGATGCGCCTGCAACTAAAGTGCCGTAAACATTTTTAATAGCCACGCACTCTAAATCTTTGTTCCAGCTTGTAATTATAAACATATATTCTCTGTCTACAAGCATAGTGTTAGAAATTGTTGTGCTTGCCAAAACCTTGCCTTCGTTTTCTGTGAATACTATAGAGTTTACAGCTTCAACAAATGGATCTTTAGGTGATACAAATGCAAAATCTTTATAAAGACCGCAATCTGCCGGAACACCTGCAAAAGATGCAGAAGATTCGTTATAGTCAGATATAGCTGCCATTAAACGAATAGCATATGGTGTTTCGGGTGATAAATCACTCATTGTAACAGCAAAGCTTGTGGTATTGCCGTTTACATCTTCTTCTCCGGCTGCTACGGTGTACATATCAGTAGAAAGCTCTGTGTCATTATAGCAAAGCTTTATATTGTCGCTGTTGACAGCTGCCGCTGGAATCGGATTGCTATAAGTAAAAGTAAGTACAGGATTATTCGATGTAGGAAGAAGTCCGCCTTCGGTAAAGGCTGCACCTGTTTCGTCTGTTATCGAATATGTAGGAATATCGGTAATTTCATAAGCTTTAAATTCGTCAATTAAAACAACATCGCCTTTATCATATCCGTAAGCTGTGATATCAGTAGCCCAGTTAGAAAGCTTGCCCTGTGTAGGAGCAGCTACCTTTACTACCTGCCAGCCGGTTGTGCCAATTAATTTGTTTTCTGCTTCGTCATATACAAAACCGTTCATATATACTTTACCGGTTGATGCTTTTCTGGCATCTAAAACAGCCTCTACCTTGTACCATTTTTCAGCTGCGATTGATTCGCCCTCGTTAAGAAAGCTTACATCTTCTGGTGTTGTGGCATCTGAATCATAATAGTATGCGCCGCCGTTTTTAAATACGATAATCTGATTTTGATGAGAACTTACATAGTTGTCATTAGCCTTATCTGACTGACCGAATACTGTTGTTCTTGCGTTTGTGTTTGATGTAACAGGCAGTTTGATTCTTACAGTAAATCTTTTAACAGCTACCATACCGCCGACAAACGGGTCATAAAGGCTAAGCTTATGACCGAACCAGCCTGTATTTGATGTGCCGGCATCGAGTTCGAACATTTTGTTGCTCGGATTTTCAGGGTCTTCGATAACCTTAACACCCCATTTTCCGTTACCGCTGTTGCCTGCAGCGTCGTTATATGCTGCATTTACATTACCCTTTGTTGCTCTGAACTCTGGATAACTGCTGGTAGTAAGATCACCTAAAGAAAGACCTTCTTCTAAGTTAGCATCTGCGTTAATTTCAACATCAGTCGATGCTGATACAGGCATAATTGCTAAGCTTGCAATCAGCAATGTTGTCAATAATAAACTAATGGTTTTTTTCATTAAAAATTCAACTCCGTTCTAAGGTATGTGTATCTTTTTTTCATCTCATTCATTACCCGCAACAGGCATAGATTGAGTTATTGGACGTAAGGTATTAAAGTTTTCCCAAATATACAGGTTTGCCGTATCGGCAGGTGTGTCACCCTTTAAATCCCCAATAAAGATTGAGCCGGATTTATCTGTCATCTTTGATTTAGCAAGTGTCTGGACATTTACCATTTTATTTTGCATATACTGTGCAAAATTTACTGTAATGTCACGGCCTGCTGAATCGGTAAAATAAAGTTTAGCCGCATATGCATCTATCGGCGTTTCGCTGTCTGTAATCTGTATGCCGTTTTTATCAAACCAAATCAGCTGCAAAACAGGTTCCGCTGATGTAGTGTCTGCTTTTACTTCAGGATATACGCCAAGCGGTGTTTCCACCCAGTATCCGTAGGTTTCGTTAATATTCGGCAAAATTTTTCCCTGTGGGAAAGAAATGGTTGTGTCTTCGATATAGAATGTTGGTGTTCCTGTTGTCTTTGTGCAGAAGCTCTGTCCTGCTGTTAAATGAGTATTATCAGGAGTTATTCTCCACACAAATTTGCCGTCTGATTCGATACCCGACAAAATATAAGGACTATCGATCGGTACAGTATCGTCAACCAGTGTTTTTGCACCGGATTTATTCATATAAGTATTAATTTCTTCTAATGCCTCGTTCATACTGTCGTAGTTAAGCCTTGTAACAACGGGGTCGTCAGTTGTGTAATAACCGGGACCATAGAACAAGAATGCATCAGGGTCGCACATAGCCAGATGAATTAAATATTCGTAAAAATACGGCAATGTGGTTTCGTCAGTATCTATACGAGAGAAATTATAGCCTTTTGCAACAACCCAGGGCATAGTTTTGCCACCATCTGATGACAGCATAATTTCTCGCATTGAATTTGTAAGACCAAGTACCTCTCCAAACGGTGTTGCCTCGTATGTAAACGTTTCTCCGTTAGGAGAGTATCTTTTACTTCCCGATTCTCTGTACAAAACAGGCGATGAATGAGTACCTGCTTTAATTGTGTTACCGCCTAAGTGATAGCGATGCGCATTACCTGTATAAAGTGCTGCATGTCTGTCATTTGAGCCATAGTTTGCATAAGTAACCTCGGGGAAGAATTTAGCCGCCGGCTCGTAAAATGCTTTCTTTAAGCATTCGCTCTTATATGAATTCATAACGTTGTGCCAAATCATATACGAGGTGTTACTTGCACTTAGTGCAGACTGATTTCTTAAAACCTGTAATTCGTTCACACCTTCTCCGGTGCTGAATTTCATACCTCTTTCAACCAACTGAGGTCTTATAACCTCCTGATAGAACGGGTCCGCAACAATAGCATCAATTCTCGCAGTATATTCTTCGGCAGTAACTTTGTCGTTAGAATCCAAAGACCATGTACACATAGTAGTTTCGTCGTCAGAATAGATTCCGTCTAGTTGTCCGCCCATGTGATAATAAACATCGAAAAATTCTTCCATATCGGCTGCCACATTTTCGACAACCTGTTGTTCCCAGATAAAGTTTACACTTTCGTTTGATAATCTGTTGGTAATTCCCGGGTCAATCATTAAAAGACGTCTGCCGGGTTCACGGTCATCAAGTTTATTTTTAATGGTTTTTGCCGCATGCTCTATGCTTATTTTCAGCAATGCCGGAGTAAGCCACACAGAGCTTTGTGTGTAAGGATTTTCGGGGTCTTTGCCATAAGTTGAAGACCACATATCTGCGTAATAAGCATCACTTTCATAACCCTGGGGTTCGTTATAAACATCGGTATAAGATAGTGAGGTCACCTCTCCACGCACACGCAGAGTATATATGCCCGACCCGTCATCTGCTATGTATTGATAGGTCGCCTCGCCATTTTCGTCTAACTGAATCATATCAACTCCTGCAAGAGCATTTGTTAAGCCGCTGTCGGAATAACCGTCGCCCGCCTTGGCATTTGGGCGCACTAATTCTAAGGTTAGCAGTTCGTTTGCTTTGCCAACGATTTTAGCGGTAACCCTTGCATCTGGATTGTTGATTCTTATGCTTAATTCTTTTATAGGATATTCGGATGATGATTGCGCAGCTGCCGGCAGTTGAACGAACAAAAGAGCTGCAAGTAATATGCACGAAAGCATGCGTCGTAATCTTAGCATCATGAAAATTCTCCTTATTAATCAGATTTGTTTGTGGTTGTTAATTCGTTATTGCGGATGGAGCAAGCCCCATCCCTACAATTCGGCATTCTGCAAACCCTTTGCCCCGTAGGGCAAGGGCTTGCTCTTGCCGTAATTTTTTGTTTAATTTTTTCTTATTTTCAGATGTCGGAAACCGCCATTACCTACAACATATTCAATTTGACGAAATATGTAGGAAACGGATTTATCCGTTCTGTTTCGGAATACATAAATGTATTCCCTACATTCTTAATTATTCTGCCGGAACAACCTCTGCAGCTATAATAGGCTGAATGCTTGTTAAGTCTTTCCATACAAATACTTTTGCTTTTAAGCCGTCTTTTGCTACTGTATATGTAGGTGTGCTTGCAGAAATTGTTGCACCTGATGCTGCTGAAAATGCATTTTCAGAAATTAATGCAGTTACAAGCTGGTCGCCATCATAAATACCTAAAATTACGTAGCCGTTGATTGCGTCTGCATCATTATTTTCGATGTCAACCTTACCCTTGATAACAGCATCTTTAGCTAATGCAACAACTGCTGCATTTTCGTTATCTACTAAAGATGAAACTATTGTTGTAGGCTCACCTTCTGGTGTTGTAAAGGTAATCTCTTTATAATCTGCATATACTAACGGAAGACCTAACTTACCGCCATTACTTGCAGCGCTTGTGTTATAGTCAGAAAGACCTCTCATCAAACGAATAGCATAGGTTGTGTCACCCACAAGTTTCAGCATTGCAACTGTAAAGCTCTTTGATGTATCAGCTATTGTACCATCGTTATTGGCTGTTACAGTATAATCTACACCACCAACAAGTTCAGTCGTACCTGCTACCAATTTAACATTGTCAGCATTAATGTTTGCATTTGGTACATCGTTAGAATATGTGAATTTAAGAGTTAATGGTTCTGTTGTAGGAAGAGTCATGCCCTCTTCGAAATCAAATCCACTATGTGTAGTATGTTCAACTTTTTCCTGTGCTACAATCGCATTGTTTATATTGGTCACGTTTCCATCAGAATGGTAAACATGCAAAGCACCAACAAGCTCAGAATACTTTTGTCCTTCTGCGTAGTAGCTAACATTTTCGCCTTCATAAACCTCGAAATCATCATCAATAACGGTTGTGATATTGGTGTTTGCTATAAGTTCAGCATAGGTAGGTGCTATATCAACCTTGGTATTATCAAAGTGAATATATTTGCCTGTGCTTCCAAAACCTACCCACATAAGAGAAGACTGTGCTAAAGTGCTCGTAGTTAACACAGGTATTTCATCTACCGTATACTGAGCTGACCGTGTTAAAACATTACCAGTCGCATCCTTTAAGATTAAGGTAGCTTGTGGCGTAGCAAACGTCGAATAGTCAACTAAAAGCTCAAGATTATACCATGTGTCTGCTGTAAGCTGATAGGTAGTACCCTCTGTAAGATTAACAGCTGTTCCATCAACACTCTTTGCACTAAATAAACCTGTTGCATCTACTTGAACAGCACCGTCCATTGTTTTAGAAATGTCCATGTTTCGACCAGAGATAAAATCAATAAAATTATAACTAATACCAAATACAGGAATACGAAAACTCATATTATAACGAGCTGCTGTATTAGCGCTGCCATCACCTAAATAGTTTAGGTTTGATGTGGTCTTTAAATTAAATCTTTCGCCGACCTTGATGTACCATACGCTAGAAGTTGTAGCGCTTATATATTTATTGTCTGTGTATGTAGTTGTCGTTGTAAAATTTTTATCAACTACTGTATAAGTCGGAACATCTGCCAACACATACTCTTTAAATTCGTCTACTAAAACTTTTGTACCCTCTTCATAATTGGCTGCTGTAATGTTTGTTGTATACCAAACCTTGCCCCATTTTCCGCCAGACTGCGCTACAAGCTGCCAACCCGATTGACCTATAATGTCACCTTGCTCATCATATACAAATGCATTCATGTAAACTTTTTTCTCAGCATCATCAACACCACGTGCATCCATAACTGCCTCGATTGTGTACCATTTACTAGCTTCAATGCTTTTGCCACTTTCAAGGAAGTTTACAAAAGTGGATGTTGTTGCATCATAATACTGCGCCTGACCACCTGTCAGTCTTACACCAAAGCCACTCATAATTCTCGAAGTACCCGACACAGATGAAACGTCTAATTGTCCAAACACATAACTTGAACCTGTAGTTGACGGCAATTGAATTTTTGCTGTAAATCTTTTAAGTGTTTTGTTTGCCGTATGATTTGTGTTACTTAAAATTGCAAGCATATGTTCATAATACTTGGTTGAAGACGTTGTATCTGCTGCAATTTCAAAGTACTTGTTGCCGGTAGAATCCTCTCTTACAGTGACACCTGTCTTTACCTTATATGCAGCAACAGTTTCATTTGTACCGCAATAACCCGGACTAGCTGCAGGTGCTTTTGGAAGACCCTCGTCAACTGTAAGATCTTCTTCTGCTGTAGAGCATACAGTAAGAGTCTCCGTCGTTGCAAATGCCGGAATCATTCCAATGCTTAAAACCAATAAGCATGTCAAAAATAAACTAACTATTTTTTTCATCTAAATGCCTCCTAAAAATTTTGTATATAAATTTTTTATAAGACCAATTAATAGGATATTTGCGTGGGATTATCCCATTTTTGCAAACCCATTATTTTGTAGGGCAAGGGCTTGCTCTTGCCGCAATTTTTCACCTGCAAATTTTTGTTTCGGATGGGGCAAGCCCCATCCCTACAATTTTAATTTGCCGGTTTAACCTGCCGGAACAATGACCGGAGTTGTTAAAAACTCCATAAGGTCTAAGCTGTTCCAGACAAATGCTTTTGCGCTTAAGCCATCTTTAGAAAGTGTAATGGCTTCAGTCTGCGCAGTAACGGTTTTACCTGCTTCTGCCGAAAATGCATCAGAAATTGTTGCATTTACTAGCTGTTCGCCCTCGTAAACCGCTAAAATTACATAACCGTTAATTGTTCCTTTGCCTGTGTTGGCAATTGTTGCCTTTGCATTAATAACATCGCCTTTTGCAAGGTCTTTTGCCTCTGCACCGCTATTGTCAACTATCGAAAGGTCAAGTGATGTTACCTTAACATCGTCGGGCGTTTTAAATGTAACATCTTCATAAAATCCGGTTTTTGCCGGAACGCCCATTAATACACCATTTGCCGCTGTTTGCGCTGTGTTGTAATCTGAAAGCTCTGCCATAAGACGAACAGTATAGCTTGTGTTACCGATAAGCACAGGCATTTTTACGGTAAAAGTTTTTGATGTATCATTTAAATCCCCATCGTTACCCTTTTCTATGATATAGTCTACACCCGGTGTAAGCTCTATATCACCAGCTAAAAGCTTAACGTTTTTATAGCTTATGTTTGCATTCGGTATATCATTTGTATAAGCAAACTTAAGGGTTGTTGTTTTTGTTTCAGGGATTGTCATTCCCTCTTCAAAAATAAATCCGACTGTTTTTATTGTTTCAATCTTATCATCAAACGCAACAGTTGCATCGTTTATATTAGTGACATCGCTGTCTGAATGCTTAACGTGCATACAGTCAACCAGTTTGGCATATTTTGCGCCAACCTCGTAATACGTTGCGCTATCGCCCTCATAAACCTCGAAATCGTCATCAATAACGGTGGTTAAGTTGCTGCCTTCTAAAAGCTCGTCATAAGTCGGAGCTATATTAATTTTGGTGTTATCAAAATGAATATATTTGTTCACCGCCGAAAAACTTACCCACATAATAGATGCCTGTGCATATGATGAGGTCGGTATAGTATCTACACTGTACTGCTGTGCCGTCTGAGTTAAAACATTGCCATCTGAATCCTTTAAAATGGCCTTGGCAACCGGAGCAGTAAATGTAGAATAGTCAACTAATAACTCTAAGTTATACCACGTATTTTCGGTAAGCTGATAGCTTGTGCCTGCTGTAAGCGCAACATCTGTGCCATCGTTACTGTTTGCGCTGAATGCGCCGGTAGTGCTGACCTTTGCCATTCCGGCAATCGTAGCCGTATTGCTGTTAAGCATATTACGTCCGGCTATAAAGTCAACAAAGTGATGCTCTGCGCCAAACTCCGGAATACGAAAACTTAATTCGTATCGTGCAGCTTTGTTTTTACTGCCATCACCGATATAGTTGTTTTTAGATGTCGTCTGAAGATTAAATCTTTCGCCGACAGTTCTGAACCACAAGTTTGCAGTTTTTGCCGCAATATATTTGTTCTTGGGTATTTCGGTTGTTACTGTTTCGTTTCTGTAATCGTTATCAGAAACTGCATAAGTCGGGAATCCGGAAAGTTTATACGCCTTAAACTCGTCGATTAACACCTTGCTGCCTGCACCAAAGCCGTATGCATCAATAACAGTCGAACGACCTGTAAGGTAGTATTGATATCCTTCATTAGACGGATGTACCCATCCGGTTTCGCCGAGTAGTGTATCGCCATCATAGACAAATGCTCTCATATAATATTGACCGGTTACTGACGTTCCTGCTCGTGAGCGGATATCCATAATCGCTTCTACACGGTAAAACTTGTTAGCTTGCATTGTGCCGGTAGGAACAAAGTTTATGTATTCAGACGTTGCCATATTGTAATAATATGCGCCGCCCTTTGTAAGCCTTACACCAAAGCCAAAAAGCGCCTTTGTGTTATATGCGTTGGCATTACCGGTGTTCCACGATTCTTGTTCAAACAAATTGACTGAGCCATAGCTGATGGAAGGAACACTTACTAAAGCCGAATATTTTTTTACCTTTGTATTGTTAGCAGCACTGTTATAGTCGTATATAAAAAGTTTGTGACTGTGATAAGCATCTGTACGCGAGCAATCACCGTTAAGCTCGAAATATACGTTGTTTGAAGCATCCTTTTTAACCTCGACACCAACACCTGAATTGGTGCTTGCCGCTTGCGCCTCTGTAAGCTCGAAGTTTGTGCCGCCAAAGCCGCCGTTTGAAGCAGGAGATGCAGTAAGCGCTCCAACTGCGAGTGCCTCCTCGTTGCTCGGATAAAGCTCAGTTTCGGTAGTGGCAGATACAGGAAGTATTCCTATGCTTAATAAAATTAAGCATGCCAAAATTAAACTAACCGCTTTTTTCATCCGCATACCTCCTTAAAAATTTAAAATGTGGCTTCATTATAAGTAACGTAATACTTTTTCTTCCTATTTAATATATAACAATCAAATATATTCTTAAGAAATTGCCTTCGTTACTTCATAAAGCAGTTTTGCAGCCTGCGCTCTGGTTGTTGTGCCTTTAGCGCCAAACTCGGTATCGCTTAAGCCGTTAATTAAGCCTGCGTTGTAAAGCTTTTCTACTGCTGCTTTTGCGTAATCGCTTATCTCATCTGTAAAGCCGTTTCCTTCTTTAACCGCTTTAAGCTCTGCGCCTTTTACGTTAAGTGCGTTTGCACACATTACTGCCATATCCTGACGGCTGATGTTTAAGCCTACGCCAAAGCCATCACCCATGCCGGAAACAATGCCGTTTTTGTACGCTGAATATACATACGGTGCAAACCATTCGTTGCCTGTTACATCAGAAAAATCTGCTGCATCTTCACTTGTTTCAAAGCCAAGTGCCGCAACAAGCATTTTAACAAATTCTTCACGAGTTACCGGTGCGTCAGGAGCAAAGCTGCCATCTCCTCTGCCTGAAATAATGCCTTTTTCGTGCAGAACGGTTATTGCCTCGTGCGCCCATACTACTGTTGCGATATCGTTAAACACGTAGCTTGATGCACTCGGAACGTCTGGCATAACAGGTGCTACATCGCTAAATGAATAGCTAACCTTGCCGCCCTTACCTGACGAAGACGAACCACCGCCACCGCCGCCGGAGCCGATGCTTCTCCAAGTAGAAAGCTGTGTTCTTTCTACCGCATCACCCGTTATTGCGCTACTCAAAGCACCATAGGGAACGTTTAGTAACGTGTAACAAATATCCCACAACAAATAGG
>JAFQAG010000136.1 GCA_017416985.1 Clostridia bacterium | reverse complement strand
CTTCCAAGAGTTTTTCTGCCAACCGGCACACTTATAGCCTTACCTGTATCAGTAACAGGCGTTCCTCTTGTCAATCCGTCGGTAGATGCCATAGCAATACATCTTACTGTATTATCGCCTATATGCTGCGCAACCTCTACTGTAAGAGTTTTATCGCCTATCTGCATCGTAAGTGCGTTGTATATAGCAGGTAAATTACCTTCTTCAAAATGGATATCAACAACAGGCCCAACGACCTGCATAACACTACCCTTTGATAAATTTGACATATTTCTGTCTCCTTACATGCCGCTTCCGGCAACAATTTCTGTTATCTCCTGTGTAATTGCACCTTGTCTTGCTCGGTTGTATTCAAGCTTAAGACTATCTATCATTTCGCCTGCATTTTTGCCCGCATTATCCATCGCAAAACGTCTTGCAACAACTTCGCAGGTAAAGCTTTCTTTTGCTGCTGAAACAATTTTACCTGCAATATACTCTTCGATTACCATTTCTAAAACTGTTATTTCATCAGGTTCGTAAATTATATCTGATTTTGATTTTTTATCAGTTTTTCGAAGCGGTAAAATCCACTCTATTTCAGGAGTTTGTGTCATCATTGAAAGATACTTGGTAAAAACAATTCCTATCTTTTCGTATTTTCCATTTTTAAAATCTTCGCAAAGCTCTTTAGCAAGAACAACTGCATCAGAATAAGAAAAGGTTTCAGTTTTAACCTGTTCTTTACCATATCTTTCGCAGGCTCTTTTGCCTATCGGAATTATTTTATCTGCATTCTGCGCCTCTGCTAGTTTAAATAAATTGGAATTATATCCGCCTGCAAGACCTCTGTCGCCAGCGATAGCAATAAGGCATATTTTGCCCTTTTCGCCGTTTTTCATATATTCGCTTTTTTCGCAGGATTTAGCAGAAGCAAGCATCGACACCGTATCATCTAATGCTTTGGCATACTCTCTGCTTTTACCCATAGCAATTGTTGCGCCACGAATTTTTGCAGATGCTACAAGCCCCATGGCTTTTGTAAGATGCAGAGTTGAATCTACACTCTTAATGCGATTTTTTAAGCTTTTAATATCTACGCCCATAAAATCACTCCTTCATCTCATCGAGTGCTTTTTTAAGCATAGCAATATCTTCATCATCGCAGAAATTGCTTTCAAATCTTTCAAGAAGATTTTTATATTCTGCCTCTAACAGTTCAAAAAGGCGTTCTTCGTACTCTGCTACTTTGTTAACAGGGACATCGTTTAAATATCCGTTTACAACGGCATATACGATAGCAACCTGACACCCTACACGAACAGGCGCATTTTTCTTTTGTTTTAACACTTCAACTATTCTTTCACCAAGCGCCAAACGATTTTTGGTGTCTTCATCCAAGTCACTTCCGAACTGTGAAAAGGCCTGAAGTTCACGATACTGAGCATACAACAGTTTTAGCTCACCCGATACCTTTTTCATTGCTTTAAGCTGAGCCGAACCACCAACACGACTTACCGAAATACCGGGATTTATCGCCGGCATAATTCCAGCATGGAAAAGCTCGGTTTCTAAGAATATCTGTCCGTCTGTTATAGAAATAACGTTAGTCGGAATATACGCAGAAACATCGCCTGCCTGTGTTTCAATAATCGGAAGTGCTGTTATTGAGCCACCGCCGTATTCAGGCGCAACACAGGCTGCTCTTTCAAGTAATCTTGAGTGAAGATAAAATACATCACCCGGATATGCCTCACGTCCCGGTGGACGTCTGATAAGCAGCGACAGCGCACGGTATGCAATTGCATGCTTTGATAAATCATCATAGATTATTAAAACATCTTTGCCCTGCTCCATAAAGTACTCTGCCATTGCACAGCCTGAATATGGTGCTACATACTGAAGCGGAGCGGTTTCTGATGCAGATGCCGATACTATAATTGAGTATTCCATTGCACCGTTTCTTGCTAGCTCATTTGCAAGCTGAACTACTGCTGTATTTTTCTGACCTATTGCAACATAAATACAGATTACACCTGTATTTTTCTGATTTATTATGGTGTCTATAACAATCTCGGTTTTACCGGTCTGTCTGTCACCGATAATAAGCTCTCGCTGACCTCTGCCGATGGGTATCATACTGTCTATTGCCTTAATACCGGTCTGCAGCGGAACAGATACACTTTTTCTTTCAATTATTCCGGGAGCTTCTGACTCGATAGGTCTTACCT
>JAFQAG010000135.1 GCA_017416985.1 Clostridia bacterium | reverse complement strand
CTTTTATGCTTTTTCTTTTTTAAATATCTTTTTCCAGGCTCTTTTTTTCTGACCGATTTTACTTTTTTGCCTGTCCGTTTTTTAAGCGGAAAATAATTTTTATATAAAATACCGCCCTCGTTATTTTCGTCATACAAAACAAAATCAATACGATGGCTTTCTTTATCAGCACGGGCAACCTGAACCGTTACCAAATCACCTATCTGATAAATTCTGTGCGTATGCTCACCGATTAAAATTCTCTTTTTCTCATCGAAAATATAATAGTCGTCATCTAAGTCAGTCATCCGTACTAAACCCTCGATAGTATTGTCAAGCTCAACAAACATTCCAAACGACGTAACCGACGAAATAACACCGTCGAAGACCTCGCCCAATCGCTCTGACATATATTCGGCTTTTTTCAAATCATCGGTATCACGCTCTGCTTCCATTGCACAAAGCTCACGTTCACTTGACCGTGCCGCTGCCGATGTCACAAATTGTACAAGCTCTTCTGTATCGACCTCTTTTGACGAAATTATATCTGCTATAATTCGGTGAATAACCAGGTCAGGATATCTTCTTATAGGCGAAGTAAAGTGACAATAATATTTAGCCGCTAAGCCAAAGTGCCCCATATTTTCAGCCGAATATTGCGCTTTCATTAACGAGCGCAGCATAACCGTGCTTATAATACGTTCTTCACGAGTTCCTTTAATCTCGCCCAACAGCTTTTGAAACTCTTTAGGATGAATTTTGCCTTGTGTTCTTTTCACCGAATATCCAAAAGCCGCAGCAAATTCTGCAAAATCTTTTATTTTTTCTTCGGTCGGTACTTCGTGCACACGATATACAAACGGCATTTCTCTGAAAAACATTTCTTCCGCCACAGTTTCATTGCACACGAGCATAAATTCTTCAATTATATGATTTGATTCTGAAAGCTCATATTTTTCAATAGCAATCGGCTTTCCGTTTTCGTCAAGCTTAATTTTCGCCTCAGGAAAATCAAAATCAATGCTACCCCTCGCCATACGTTTTTTACGTAAAATTTCTTTAAGCTCTCGCATCATAAATATGCTGTCACACAAGAACGAATATTTTTCTGAAAGCTCTTTATCGCCGTTTAAAATAGCAGTCACATCGCTATATGTCATCCTTGCTTTAGAGCGGATAACACTTTTTAAAATTTCGTGCGATATAACCTTTCCGCTTGAGTCAATTTCCATAATAACAGAAAGTGCCAAGCGCTCTTTGCCCTCTGACAAGCTACAAATGCCATTCGACAGTTCAACAGGCAGCATAGGGATTACTCTGTCAACCAAATAAACACTTGTGCCCCTGCTAAAAGCCTCTTTGTCAAGCAAGCTGCCACGTGGTACGTAGTGACCTACATCTGCAATGTGAACACCCAAACGATAATTGCCGTTAGAAAGTTTTTCTATTTCGACTGCATCGTCTAAGTCCTTTGCATCCTCTCCGTCGATAGTAAAAATAAGATGTTCTTTAAAATCTGCTCGATTTTCTGCACTTTCTGAAATAGATACAGAACTTACTTCTTTCGCCTCTTTTATGACCTTTTTAGGAAAATTCTCGCTTATACCGTGTTGTCTTATTATAGCTAAAACATCGACACCCACATCTAAGCGATTACCCAAAACCTCTGTGATTTTACCCTCTGGATTTCTGCCCGTACCCATACGCACTATTTCGGCAACAACTTTATCGCCGTGTTTTGCTCCCGAAGATGCATTTTCAGGTATAAACAAATCTACACCTATGCGTTTGTCGTCAAGCACAACAAAGCCTGCTGATTTATGCTTTTCGAACGTACCTACCAATACATTATTCGCACGTTCTAACACTACCTCTACTGCGCCTTCCTGCCTTTTGGTTTCAGTTGCCTGAGAGGTCACTTTTGCAAGCACAATATCGCCATGCATGGCTCCCTTTGTGCAATCAGGCGGAATGAACAGGTCTTCTTCGTCTGCTCTTTCAATAAAGCCAAAGCCACGTTCTGTGCCTATAAATCTACCTTTTACATATCCAAGCTTTATAGCGGCTCCGAAGCGTTTTTTCTTGGTTTTAATAACAAGACCTTCACTCATTAGTTCTTCTAAAATATCACTAAGGTCATTTACTTTGTCGTCGGGAACTGACAAAACAGTTACCAATTCATCAAACAAAAGCGGAACAACTGCTGCCTCTTCTAAAAAATTTAAAACTTTTTCTTTCTGTGTAATGTTGTTTACACCTCCTTTAATGTAATCAAAATTAGTATGCGCAACAAAAACAAAAGCCATTCCGCAATATGCGGAACGGCTAAATCTCATGTTAATGCGTAATTATTTATTCAGGAAGAACAACGCAATCGACGTTATAAGGAACAGAATAGCAATAACAGATGTCCACTTAGACAGTATTGCATCAATTGTTCTGCCTTTGTTCTTGCCAAAGAATGTATCGGCACCGCCGGCGATGGAACCTGATAAGCCTGCTGATTTACCTGACTGGAATAAAACAACAACAATCAGCACAAGCGCAATAATAACATGCAGAATTTGAACCGCCAGTAACATACTCACACCTCCGTCAGAGTCGTATATATCCATAACCTAAAATTGTAATTGCAATAAAGGTATAAGGGATACTAAAGCATCCCTTATACAACTAAGAGACTTATTCTTTGATACCAAATCTCTTTCTGAACTTTTCAACACGACCACCGGTATCAACCAGTTTCTGTTTACCAGTGAAGAACGGATGACATTTCGAACAAATTTCAACCGTGATATTCTCTCTGGTAGAACCCGTTTCGATAACTTCTCCGCAGGCACACTTAATGGTTGTCTGCTTATAATCAGGATGGATTCCTTCTTTCATCTGTTTCACCTCTTTCAACACTTTCCAGTATGCAACAGAGCAATTATATCATACAAAATTCAGTTTGGCAAGTATTTTTTAAATTAATTTTAAATATTTTTTTCTTTAAGTCTGTTTTCTATAAATTTGTCATAGAATACAAATTTAAAAACAGCAACCAGCGGAACACCTAAAAACATACCTAAAACGCCACCAAACTTTCCGCCTATCGTTACTCCGGCAATAACCAAGAGCGGACTTATGCCAACCTGTGACGACATAATTTTAGGTCCTATAATTAAGTTATCTAAAATTTGTACACCTACTGCAAACAAAACTGTTATTAATGCAGGTATTACTCCTCCGATAAACAGCGCAAGAAGCACACAGGGTATTGCACCCAACCAAGGACCAAAATACGGAATCATATTGGTTACACCGATTATTATCGCAACCAACGGTGCAAGCGGAACCCTAAGCGGAATAAGAACGATAAGTCCCAGAAAAAACATTATCAGGGACTGCAAAAGTCTGCTGACAATAAATTTTTGAAAAATTTCGTTTATCTTACGACCGCTTTTGTAAATTGCATTTGCTGTCTTTTCAGAAAACAATGCCAAAAACAGTTTTTTGATTTCTGCAACAAGCCCATCTTTACTGTATAAATAGTAAATAGATACCACTATTCCGAACACAGCTCGTAAAACGACCTGAGTTGAAACGCTAACTGCAGAAGATACCGCGTCACCGATAGATGATATATCCATAACACCAGTCAGCCAGTTATAAAGCGTTTCGAAAATACTGTGCGCATACTGCTCAACCATTTCAGTTATGGTCGGGTCAAATGAATTAGTAAAGTCAGCAAGCCAAATTTCAAAATTTGCAGCATAGCGAGGGATATTATCAACAAACTCTCTGATACCAGCACGTATTGTAGGTACAATTGCTACAATAAACAGAGTAATCAATCCTGCAATCAAAAGATACAAAAAGGCAATAACCCCTGCCCTTTTATATTTTTTTACCTTTGGACTGTCTTTTTTTGAGCTTATAAGCCTTTCGAAAAACACCATTGCAGGATTTAAAAGGTATGCATACACAAACCCCCACACAAAATATGCAATACACGAATAAACAACGCCTAAAATGCTTGTTAAAGAAACATCAGCCACAAGCATCAGCTTGATTAAAAATGCCGAAATTAAAATAATAGGCAGTAATCCGAGATATGGTATTCTAAGTTTTTTAAACAAACCCTCATCTCCTTTTTTCTTTTGTTATTTTATGATGCGTTTAGAGAAAAATACTTTATTATACTGCAATAAATTGCCCACGCAATTTCTTTTTGATATTCTTCGTTTTTAAGCTTTTCTTCTTCTTTTGCATTTGATAAAAATCCGCATTCAACTAGTGCCGCAGGTAATTTTGCTTTTTTTAAAAGATAAATATCGCTTGTAGCTTTTTTAATTTCCCTTTGTGATTCAGGATTTAAGACAGCTATAAGCTCTTCTTGTAAAATTTGCGCCAGCTCTTTACTCTCTTCTTTATTAGATGAATAAAACACCTGCGGACCGCTGTATTTTGAATCAGTAAATTTATTCATATGTATGCTTAAAAATATATCTGCACCAGAATTATTCATAAGCTTTTCTCTATTTGTCATATCAGAGCGTTTTTTCTGTCTTATAGTGCCGTCAGAGTCATAAATTCCCGACTCGTCTGTGCGAGTCATTACGACCTCCATGCCGCACTGTTCCAAAAATCCCTGAAGAATTTTTGCAATTTTTAAATTAATCTCCTGCTCTTTTACTCCTGTTTTGCCTACTGCTCCTCCGTCAGGCTCGCCATGTCCTGCATCTAAAACTATCTTTTTGCCGTAACACGAAAGTGAAACCCTTTTGGAAAATGCAAAACTGTTTATACATGCACCTGCAATGTAAACCGCAAGAAAAAAAATTGTTGCAATCAAAAAAGCATTCCGTTTTTTAAAAATTAAAATCATGCATACACCGCCCCTTTTATACTACTAAAAGTCTATTCATAAAAAAGCAGGCATATGCAGTTTTATTATTTCTAATCTTAGCATAATATACTCGTAAAATCAATATTTTGGCAAGTTGTTTTTTAATTGTTAATATTTTAATGCGATAACCTATTAAACAATTATTTGTCGAAAAGTTTTTTAAATTCGACAAAAGCTTTTCTTTTTCATCAAAGGAAATTTTATGCCATTTGCCGTATATTTACTATATGGAAATATTTGTAAAACAAAAGGAGGAGTTATAGTTGGATATAAAACTACAAATGAAAGGACGAACACTTATTGCAGCTTTAAGCGGCGAGCTTGATCATCACAGTGCCAAAACAGTAAAAGATATGTTAGAAACTGCAATAGTAAACAAATCAGCTCAAAATATGGTGTTTGACCTGACTAATTTAACATTTATGGATAGCTCTGGCATCGGTCTTATGATAGGCAGATATAAACTTATCACCTCTATCGGCGGGAAGGTTTGCATCGTAAGCAAAAGTAAGACCTTAAATCGTTTAATCAGTATGTCAGGGGTTACTAAACTTATGGATATTTATCAATCAACAGACGATGCTGTAAAAAGCGTGGGAGGTATGTGATATGAATAATACAAAAGATAATGAAATGACACTTATATTCAAAAGCAAATCTGCCAACGAAAGTTTTGCACGTGCAACTGTTGGTGCTTTTGCATCGCAGCTAGACCCTACCTTAGATGAACTGGCAGATATTAAAACCGCAGTTTCTGAGGCAGTCACCAACGCAATTATTCACGGCTATAATAATACCACCGGTGATGTACATATACACTGTGAAATAAAAGACAGAACTATTTATATAGAGATTTCTGACAAAGGATGCGGCATAAAAAATCTTGCGCAAGCCATGCAACCTTTATACAGCGGATGTCCTGAAATGGAACGCTCGGGTATGGGTTTTACAGTTATGGAAACCTTTATGGACAGCTTAGATGTTTCATCAACCTTGGATAAAGGGACAACCGTGCGAATGAGTAAAACACTAAGAGCGTAAGTATTGCAATTGGTAGCAAGGAGGGATGTTATGCAGGAACACTCCAATTGCAAAACGTATCAACTTATTCATCTTGTGCAAGACGGAGATACTTCGGCTTTAGATAAACTGGTAACCGATAATATAAAACTTGTTTATTCAATCGCGCATAAATTTAATGGTCGAGGAATCGAACTTGAAGATTTAGTGCAGATAGGTTCAATAGGTCTTGTTAAGGCAATAAAAAAATTCGATTTAAGCTATGATGTAAAATTTTCAACCTATGCCGTTCCTATGATAATGGGCGAAATGAAAAGATTTTTACGTGACGATGGGCCTGTTAAAGTCAGTCGAAGTCTTAAAACATTGGCTGCTAAAGCTTTTGCTGTTAAAACAAGACTTTCAGAGGAATTAGGAAAAGAACCTACCATCAGCGAAATTGCCGCAGAATTAGGCGAAACGCCTGCCGATTTGGCAACCGCTTTAGACGCTGCCAGAACACCCGAATCACTATATACACCATATGGCGATGATGAAAGTCTTCTGCTGATAGATAAAATAAATGGAGGATTAGAAAACGAAGGTGCAACGGTCAATAAAATTGCGCTTTCTGAATTAATAGCTAAATTGCCGGAACGTGAAAAAAAAATTATAATTTTAAGATATTTTAAGGATAAAACCCAAACACAAATTGCAAAGCAATTAGGAATTTCGCAAGTTCAGGTTTCTCGGCTTGAGAAAAAGATTTTAAACACAATGAGAGAATCGCTATCTGCAGGCTAGATAAAACAAAAAAGTCGGTTGGTAAAACCAACCGACTTAATTTTTTATTAGTTAAGAATAGCTTTTTCAGTTTCTTTATCAAAGATATGAATCTTATTACCATCTAAAGCAACCTTAATTGTGTCACCCATTTTAGCAGTAGTTCTTGGGTTAACAATAGCAATAAAGCTTGTGCCTTCGATGTTGAGGTATAAGTGAGTTGTAGCACCCATAAGCTCTGTGATTTCAACCTTTGCATCAACTACGCAATCAGGAGCAGAAGCGAGATATGCTTCTTCATCATGTAAGTTTTCAGGACGAATACCCATGATAACCTGTTTGCCGATATATTCACTACCTTCAAGTTTAGCAGCTTTGCCATCAGGAATTTTAACAGATGCAGCACCAAAGGTCAGGTATAAACCATCATCCTTCTTTTCAAGTGTAGCATCAACAAAGTTCATCGGAGGGCTTCCGATAAAGCCTGCAACGAATACGTTACACGGATTATCATAAAGTACCTGAGGGCTGTCAATCTGCTGAATGAAGCCATCTTTCATAACTACGATACGAGAACCCATGGTCATAGCCTCTGTCTGGT
>JAFQAG010000134.1 GCA_017416985.1 Clostridia bacterium | reverse complement strand
TGTAAAGAAATTACCCTTTGATTTTGACATTTTTTCATTGTCAACGTTAATGTATCCGTTATGCATCCAGTAGCGCGCAAACGGCTTTCCGTTAGCTGCCTCGCTCTGAGCAATTTCGTTTTCGTGGTGAGGGAAGATTAAATCCTGTCCTCCGGAATGAATGTCAATTGATTCACCCAGATATTTATTAACCATAGCAGAGCACTCGATGTGCCAGCCCGGACGTCCATCGCCCCAGGCACTTGCCCAGAACGGCTCTCCCTCTTTTTTCTTTTTCCACAAAGCAAAGTCTGCCGGATGCTTTTTACCCTCGTCAACGTCAATTCTTGCACCAGCCTCTAAGTCCTCTAAGGGCTGCTTAGACAGCTTGCCGTATTCATTAAATTTACGTGTATCAAAATACACACCATCAGATGTTTCGTATGCATAGCCCTTATTAATAAGCTTTTCGATAATTGCTAAAATAGCATCAATGTTTTCGGTAGCCTTAGGATGAACGGTAGCTTTTCCGATATTAAGACCCTCAGCATCAGTAAAATACTCTGCAATATATTGGTCTGCAAGCTCTTTTACTGTGATTCCGAGTTCATTTGCTTTATTAATCATTTTATCGTCGATGTCGGTGAAATTCTGAACAAATTTAACATCATAGCCCGAATATTCAAGATAACGGCGAAGTGTATCAAAAATAATGAACGGACGTGCGTTTCCGATATGGAAATAGTTATAAACGGTAGGTCCGCATGAATACATACGTACCTTTCCCTCTTCAATCGGTTTAAAATCTTCTTTTTGTCTTGTAAGCGTATTATATATTTTCATTTTACTTCTCCTCAACTTTCTGTAACATTTTTTCAAGCTGTGCAATACGTTCTTCCATAGAGCCAAGCTGTTGTGCAACCGGGTCAGGAACGTGAATCTGGTCAAGATCCTGAGGACCGATTCTCTGGTCGTTTATTTTAACAACCCTTGCAGGAACACCCACGCAGGTAGAATTTGCAGGAACTTCGCTTAAAACAACTGCGTTAGAGGCGATTTTTGAATTATCACCCACATAAAACGGGCCTAAAACCTTTGCTCCACAGCCAATCATAACGTTGTTGCCTATGGTCGGATGTCGTTTTCCGGTTTCTTTACCAGTACCACCTAGGGTTACTCCCTGATATATGGTAACATTATCGCCAATCTCGGTAGTTTCGCCAATAACAACCCCCATACCATGGTCAATAAAAAGTCCTTTACCAATTTTAGCACCGGGATGTATTTCAATTCCCGTCCAGAAGCGACAACTCTGCGAAATATATCTTGCTAAAGAATATCTTTTATGAACATAAAGCCAATGTGACAGCTTGTGCCAACAGACTGCATGAAACCCGGAATACATAAATATAATTTCAAAAGCATTTCTTGCAGCAGGGTCGCGTTCTTTAATTGCACGCACCTCTTCTTTTATAAAATTAAACAAGCTATCACCCCTTTATAACATAGATACTATTATTATAGTACTAAATTGCAAAAAAAGCAACTGTCACATTGTCCAAAATTTAATGTTTTGTAAAAAATATATAAGGTTTTATGTCTTTATATTGTAAACATTTAAAATGAGTGGTATAATTGACATATAAAAAATTTTAGGATGTGATGCTATTGAGCAAAATAAGATGGGGCATTGCAGGTCCCGGAGTTATCGCACATAAATTTGCAGAGGCAATCGGCAATGTAGATGAGGCAGCGCTTGTAGCTGTTGCATCACGTTCTTCAGCCAGATCAGAAAAATTTGCAGCTGAATTTAATATACCAAATGCTTTTTCAAGCTATGAAGAAATGGCGGCATCACCCCTAATAGATGCGGTATATGTTTCGACAGCGCACCCTTTTCATAAATCCTGTGCAAAAATATTTTTAAACGCAAAAAAGCACGTGCTTTGCGAAAAACCTCTTTGCGTAAATGCTATGCAGGCAAAAGAATTAAAGACTTGCGCAGAAAAAAATGGTGTATTTTTAATGGAGGCTATGTGGACAAGATTTTTGCCTGCAATAAAAGAGGCAAAATCAATTATAGATAGTGGCGAAATAGGCGAAGTTATGGGATTAAATGCCGATTTTTGCTACTCTATTGAATGTGATGAAGACCCCAAGCTTTTCAAAAACGAGTTAGCCGGTGGTTCTCTTTTGGATGTGGGTGTTTATGCTCTTCATTTAGCATCAGTTGTTTTTGGTGATAATCCCGAAGAAATATCTGCTTTTGCAAATATCGAATCCGGTGTAGACCTACATACTCAAATGCTTTTAAAATATAAAAATGCTCAGATAGCAGTTCTATCTTCTGCAATAAAGCTCGAAAAGCCTGCCGATGCATATATTTACGGTACAAAAGGCTCAATATACATACCCGAATTTTATCAGGCAGATAAGCTCATTATTCGCACAAACGATAGTGAAAAAATTCTTCCTTTTGCATATGATGGCAACGGCTTTGAGGGCGAAATACGCGAGGTATGCAAGTGCATAAATAACGGCAAAACCCAAAGCGAAACCCTGCCATTAGATGAAAGCATTAAAATGATTGAACTGATGGATTTGATAAGAAAACAAGTCGGACTTGTGTATCCTATGGATTAACAAATAAAAAAAGATTGTCGTATGACAATCTTTTTTTATTTAACTAACATCAATACCCATTCTGCAACCAAAACAGCCAAAGTTCCGCCGATTGCAACGGTTAAAAGTCCACGTCTGTTCCAAGCCAGAATAAGCGATATAACTGCTCCGCATATTGCCGAAATAATACCATTAGTTGAGAAAAATACGGCTGGAAAAATCATCGCCGCAAGTATTCCATATGGCATATAAAGCAAAAACGAGCGCACAAACGGATTTTGTATTTTTCGTTTAAATAATGCAAGCGGCAATACACGTGGAAGATATGTAACTGTTGCCATTACTAAAATCGCAATGATTAACATTTCAGTTTTCATTTTGCACACCCTCCTCTAAATTGTCGCTTTTGAGTGGAAAGCGGTATGCACCATATGCCGAAGATATAACACCGCAAATAATAATCGCCCAACCGCTCGACAGTTTATTAAATGGTGGTATCCAATAAAACACACAGCTCAAAACTATTGCAATAGCCACAATTTGCAGTACTGACCAATACTTTCTAGCAGGTGGTACAATTATTGCTATAAACATTGAATAAACAGCTATACCCAGAGCTGAACAAATCATTGCCGGCAATAAATTGCTTGCGCAAGCACCAACAACCGTTCCGCTGACCCATCCTAAGTATGAGCTTAATATAAGTCCGAACATATATTTATGATTTAACAGGTCGTGTTGTTGCATCGAAACTGCAAAAATCTCGTCTGTGTTACCAAAGGCAATTGCCAAACGCTTTAATAAGCTCATATTTGGCTCAAGTCTTTGCGAAAGCGACAAAGACATTAAAAGATATCGCAAATTTATAATAAGCAGTGTAAACGCAATTTCTAAAAGTCCTGCGCCTGCCGCCATTAAGTCTACACCAACAAACTGACCTGTTCCGGTAAAATTTGAAAGAGATATTATAATTGGCGACCACAGTGGAAAGCCTTTAGAAACCGCACTCATACCGAATGCGAACGCAACTGACAGATAACCAAGTGCAATAGGTATGCCATCTTTTAAACCTGCACTAAAGGTTAGTTTTTTATTATAAGACATATTACACCTCATAATTTATGCATATTTTTAGTCCGCTAAATAGTATAACAAAAAAGAAAAATAGTGTCAAGAACTCTGTTGGCTGATGAAAATAAAAAACAGAACCATAAGGATATTTTATAAAAATTTTTTGCGTAAGCAAAACTACCTTTTCTCTTCTCCATTCTCTTTTATCTATTCTCTGGAAACGACAACTTTCATTGAAAATTGTCGTTTCTTTTTAGAGCTGGTGATGGGACACAGCCACTTCGCGTCTTGCCTGCTTGACGACCCAAACCTGTCGGCTTCGGTACCCGTCTGCGCACCTTTTTGCTAAAAACAATCCACAGGATTATTTTCTTAACGCAAAAACCCTCTTAGGGTTCAAGTCCCTTACAAAAATAAAAAACAGACAACACCTTACGGTATTATCTCTCTATCGTAAAAAGGTGATAGCGACAACACACTATTGTGAGCGCGTTTACAAGCGAACAGGTGTGTCAAGCGCGCCTTTTTACGAAGAGGAGGAACTGTGTAGTAAACGACTGATTTTTGTAAAAATCAGTCTAAGCGAAACATGTTCCGACGAGGAGCTGGTGATGGGACACAGCCGCTTCGCGTCTTGCCTGCTTGACGACCCAAGCCTGTCGGCTTCGGTACCCGTCTGCGCACCTTTTTGCTAAAAACAATCCACAGGATTATTTTCTTAACGCAAAAACCCTCTTAGGGTTCAAGTCCCTTACAAAAATAAAAAACAGACAACACCTTATGGTATTATCTGTTTTTTGGAGCTGGTGATGGGACTTGAACCCGCAACCTGCTGATTACAAATCAGCTGCTCTGCCAATTGAGCTACACCAGCAAATATTCAGTTTTGTTAACCAACAAGCAACATTATAGCACAGTCTTTAAGTGTTGTCAACATTTTTTTATTAATTTTTTTAAAAAACTTTCTTTTTCAAATTATCATAAATTATGTGGCATTTTTTATTTAATTTCATATTATGTATTAAATGGAATCACTTAATTTAAAGGAGGCTTAATAATGCCAACATTTTACAATCAGGCAACTCTTTCTTATAATGGCAATGTAACAAATTCTAATATTGTTACAGGTGAGCTTGTTGATGTCCTTTCTTCAACAAAAACCGCAATCAGCGAAAGCTATCGTCCTGACGATGTAGTGACCTATGTAATAAGCATAGTAAACAGCGGTGTAACTGCTTTTACCGGTCTTACTGTTTCAGACGACCTCGGCGCATATGAGTTCGGGGCTTCTACTTTAGTTCCGCTTGAATACGTTGATGGTTCTGTCAGATATTTTATAGACGGTGTGCCTCAAGCGGCACCAGGTGTTGTAGCAGGTCCTCCGCTTGTATTTAGCGGTATAACTGTTCCCGCCGGCGGCAACGCATTGATTGTCTATCAGGCACGAGCAAACGAATTTGCACCTGCAGGCGAAGGCGGAACAATCACTAACACTGCTACAATCAGTGGTGTCGGACTTTCTACACCTATAATTGTAGAAGAAACCATCAGCTCTAACGGTGATGCTCTTTTGACAATCACCAAGTCACTTTCGCCTGAATCAGTAGCAGAAAACGGAACTTTAACCTATACCTTTGTAATTCAGAACACTGGTAATACTCCTATTGTTGCAACAGACAATGCTATCGTTACCGATACCTTTAATCCGATTCTTAATCCGATTACTGTTACCTTTAACGACACAGTCTGGACAGAGCCGGCAAACTACACCTATAATGCAGCGACAGGTGAATTTGCAACCAATGCCGGTCAGATTACTGTTCCTGCAGCAACGTATGAACAGAATCCAGTAACAGGTGTTTGGGAGGTTACTCCAGGAGTAAGCGTGTTAAGAGTTACCGGAACCGTTTAATTGACTATTATTATAAAGAAAGAAAAATATTAAAGGGATGCGCATTAGCGCATCCCTTGACTTTTTTATCTTTTATGATATTATATATATGTATTTTTTAAACATCACATTTGTAAAAATCCTGATATAAAGCAATAAATAAAATATTAAATATGGAGATTTAATATGAACGAAAACGAAAAAAAAGGCATCCGTTTGCGCGAAAAAGTTAGAACAACTACTCT
>JAFQAG010000133.1 GCA_017416985.1 Clostridia bacterium | reverse complement strand
CTATATCCTTGCGAATCTGTTCTATTTCCACTTCTGGTGCATGTTGCGCAGAAACAACTACCGTATCTACGTGATGAGGCTTTCCATCTTTGTATGCTATTGTTACCTGAGACTTTCCGTCTGGGCGGAGATAATTTAGTTCTCCATTTTTTCTTACAGCTGTAAGTTTTTTAGTAACTGAGTGTGCCAATGATATTGGAAGAGGCATAAGTTCTTTTGTTTCGTTACACGCATAACCAAACATCATACCCTGGTCGCCTGCACCGATAGAATCAATTTCATCCTCGCCCATTTTTGCTTCTAAGGATTTATTAACCCCCATAGCGATATCGTCAGACTGCTTATCGAGCGAAGTAATAACGCCACAGGTATCGCAATCAAAGCCGTATTTTGCACGATCGTAGCCGATTTCTCTTACTGTTTCACGCACGATTTCCTGAATGTTTATGGTTGCAGTTGTACTTATTTCGCCCATAACCATAACCAAACCGGTTGTAACCGCAACCTCGCAGGCTACTCTGCCCATAGGGTCTTGCGCTAAAATAGCATCTAAAACAGAATCGGAAATTTTATCCGCAATTTTATCAGGATGCCCCTCGGTTACCGATTCAGATGTAAATAATCTTTTTATCACTTTAATCAAACCTCTCTGTATCTTTAGTCATTTTTTATACTTCCATTATAACAGGCAAAACCATAGGCTTGCGTTTTGTTTTTGTGTAAAGAAAATCGCTAAGACTTGATTTTAATCCATTTTTTAAAGTCGCCCAGTCGCTATGATTTTTGCTGACTGCACGTTCTAACGATTCACGTGCAATGGCTTTTGCTTCGTCCATCAAATCTTCAGATTCACGGACGTACACAAATCCACGTGATATAACATCAGGACCGCTTAAAATCGAGCCGTCTTTTTTGCTCATAGTTACTACAACAACTATAATTCCATCTTCTGCTAAGTGTTTTCTGTCACGCAGTACGATGTTTCCAACATCGCCGACACCCAATCCGTCAACAAGCACTATTCCTGACGGAACAGTTCCGTTTAATTTACAGCTGTTAGGTCCAAGCTCGATTACCTTTCCTACATCACCAACAATGATGTTTTTAGACGGAATACCCATTTTTTCGGCAAGCAGAGCGTGCTGACGCAAGTGTCTGAACTCACCATGAACAGGAATAAAGTATTTCGGTTTTGTCAAAGACAAAATAATTTTTAATTCTTCCTGACAAGCGTGACCTGATACGTGTATATTTTCGAGCGAACGGTATACAACCTCTGCTCCCTTTTTAAACAATTCGTTTATTACGTTTGAAATCGGCTTTTCGTTACCGGGAATAGGCGTTGCCGAGATAATAACCAGGTCGCCACGATTAATTTCAACTTTTTTGTGGTCAGAAAATGCCATTCTGGTAAGAGCCGACATTGCCTCGCCCTGACTGCCTGTTGTTATTATAACAAGCTGATTGGGGCGGTATTTTTTTATTTCGTCGATACTTATAATAACATTTTCAGGTACTGTCATATATCCTAAAAGCATTGCAACCTCTGCAACACTTTCCATACTTCTGCCAGAAAACGCAACCTTTCTTCCAAAGCGGTATGCCGAATTTATAATCTGCTGAACACGATGCACATTAGATGCAAACGTTGCAACTATTATTCTTTGGTCACCGTGATTTCTGAACAAGTCATCAAAAGAGTTGCCCACCGTACTTTCTGACATTGTATATCCGGGGCGTTCAACGTTGGTGCTTTCAGACATCAATGCTAAAACACCCTGTTTTCCTAATTCGCCAAATTTTGCAAGGTCAATCATCTGACCCTCGATAGGTGTACAGTCAACCTTAAAGTCGCCTGTGTGTACTACTGTCCCTATCGGTGTGTGAATTGCGAGTGCCATAGCATCCGGAATAGAATGGTTTGTGCGGATAAACTCAACACGAAAACCTGCACCGATTTTTACTATATCACCTGCACGAACACGATGAAGCTTTGTTCTAGATAAAAGGTTATGCTCTTTAAGCTTTAATTCGACCAGACCCATTGTAAGACGTGAGCCAAAAATAGGAACATTAAGCTCTTTTAAAAAGTAAGGTATTGCCCCTATGTGATCTTCGTGACCGTGAGTAAGCACTATTGCCTTTACTTTAGACTGGTTTTTTACCAGATACGAAATATCAGGAATAACCATATCAATTCCCGGCATATCGTCGTCAGGAAAAGCCAGTCCACAGTCCAGCACAATAATATCCCCACCGAATTCTAAGGCCGTCATATTTTTTCCGTTCTCAT
>JAFQAG010000132.1 GCA_017416985.1 Clostridia bacterium | reverse complement strand
GGGATATTCCTGCAATATTCCCGCTTATGCAGGACAAAGCAGGACTTTCAGAACGTGATATGTATAACACATTTAATATGGGTATTGGTCTTGTTTTAGCAGTATCAGCAAGCGAGGCTAAAGAAGTAGTTGAATATTTCAACTCAGTAGGCGAAAAAGCATACATAATCGGTGAAGTTGCAACGGGCAGCGATGGGGTGATTTTATGAAAAAAATAGCTGTTTTAGTTTCGGGTGGCGGAACAAACTTACAAGCTATTTTAGATGCGCAGGCCTCCGGTATAATTAAAAGCGGAAAGGTTTGTTGTGTTATATCATCATCACCAAACGCATTTGCATTAGAACGTGCTAAAAATGCTGGTGTGCCTGGCGAATGCGTAAGAAGAAAAGATTATGAAAGTGTACAAGCATTTGATGAAGCCCTTTTAAATACCTTAGAAAAATACAATGCTGACATAATCGTTTTGGCAGGTTTTTTGTGTATTTTAGGCGAAAGCATTATTCGTGCGTATCCTAATAAAATCATAAATGTACATCCGTCGTTAATACCGTCCTTTTGTGGTGATGGTTTTTATGGTCTTATGGTTCACGAAAAAGCGCTTGAATATGGCGTAAAAGTTACAGGCGCAACCGTGCATTTTGTTAACGAAATAACTGATGGCGGAGCTATAATTCTTCAGAAAGCAGTCAATATACTGCCTGAAGACGATGCAGAATCACTGCAAAAACGAGTTATGAAAGAAGCTGAGCACATTATTCTGCCACAGGCAGTTGAACTGCTTTGTGCTGACAAGATAAAGGTTGATGGCAGAAAAGTTGAAATTATAGCATAAATTTCATATTACAAGGAGTTGTTATAAGTGGCAAAAAGAGCATTAATAAGTGTATCAGATAAAAGTGGAGTAGTTGAATTCGCAAAAGGCTTGGTAGATTTAGGATTTGAAATAATTTCTACCGGCGGAACAGCAAAGGCTTTAACTGAAGCTGGTCTTAATGTTATTGCGGTATCAGATATCACCGGTTTTCCTGAATGTTTAGACGGCAGAGTTAAAACCTTGCATCCAAAAATCCATGCAGGAATTTTAGCAATGCGCTCAAACGAAGAGCATATGGAGCAGATTAAAGAGTTAGGCGTAGATACAATTGACGTTGTTGCAATTAACTTGTATCCGTTTAAAGAAACAATTATGAAAGATGGCGTTACATTAGCTGAAGCTATAGAAAATATAGATATCGGTGGCCCTACAATGATTCGTGCTGCTGCTAAAAATTATCAGGATGTTGCAGTGGTTGTAGATCCGGCTGACTATCAGAAAGTTATTGATGAGTATAAAGCAAATGGCGAGGTTTCTAAGGATACTAAGTTTGAACTTGCGTATAAAGTTTTTGAACATACTGCAAGCTATGATACATTAATTTCTACATATTTAAGAAAACAAATCGGTAAAGAATTATTCCCTAAAAACCTTTCTCTTACATACGAGAAGGTTCAGGATATGCGTTATGGCGAAAATCCGCATCAGTTAGGTGTATTTTATAAAGAAGTTGGCAAGGCAGAAGGAACACTGGCTGCTGCTAAACAGTTACACGGAAAAGAACTTTCATATAATAATATTAACGATGCTAACGGTGCATTGGAGCTTGTCAAAGAGTTTGATGAGCCGACTGTTGTTGCATCAAAGCATGCTAATCCTTGCGGTGTAGGTTCAGGGGATGATATTTATCAGGCTTATATGCGTGCTTATGAAGGTGATCCTGTTTCTATCTTTGGCGGAATTATAGCAGCAAATCGCGAAATTGATGCAAAAACTGCTGAAGAAATGAGTAAAATTTTCTTGGAAATTATTATCGCTCCTTCGTTTAGTAGCGAAGCATTAGAAATTTTAACTCGTAAAAAGAATATTAGATTGCTCGAACTTCCTACGATTTCTAAAAAAATGAGTGTAAATGATTTTGATATGAAGAGAGTAATGGGCGGTCTTTTAGTTCAACAGAGAGATGTTGAGCTTTATGACGAAGAAAACTGGAAGGTAGTTACTGACAAAACTCCTACTGCACAGGAAATTGAAGATATGAAATTTGCCTGGAAAGTAGTTAAGCATACAAAATCTAATGGTATTGCAGTAGCTAAGAATAATATGTCATTAGGTCAGGGACCAGGACAGACAAATCGTGTAATGGCAGCAAGAATCGCCCTTGATTATGCAGGAGATAGAGCTAAAGGTGCTGTTTTAGCATCGGATGCATTCTTCCCATTCCCAGATTGTGTTGAAGAGGCCGCAAAAGCTGGAATAACTGCTATTATTCAGCCGGGTGGTTCAGTTAACGATCAGCTTTCGATTGATGAGTGCAACAAACACGGCATTGCTATGGTGTTTGTTGGTATGAGACATTTTAAACATTAATTAATCAGATTATACTGTGAAATCCGCCCTTTATGGCGGATTTCTGTCTGGTAATATATTATAAGAAAGG
>JAFQAG010000131.1 GCA_017416985.1 Clostridia bacterium | reverse complement strand
TTGTTTTTGTAAGAAGATTTTTAAGACCCATTTCGCTTAAGCCGGTAGCAGAACGAATGCTATCTATCTGAGCTTTTGCTGCTGCATCTTTAGCCTTAACCACAGAATTAATCTGACCCTCTGCCGCACTGTCAAGTGCCAAGCCGCTTTCTAAAGCCTTGCTTGCTGCAATTTCAACACGAATCATTTCAGCTCTTGCTCTTTCTTTTGCTACATCTGTTGCTTTTTTACCGTCAATTTCGCCATCCCAGAAAGTTTTGGCATCAGTTGCACCGCTTTCAGCAAGCATTTGTTCTTTGATGCTTTCTAAATAATATTTGTACTCTGCAACCGAAACCATATTTCCGTTTATGGTAGCTAATTCTTTTGCAATCTGTAATCTGCCGCATCCGCTCAATCCTAAAGCCAACACCAAAGCCAGAACGACTGCTGTAATTTTTTTCATCTGTTTCAATTTAAAACACTCCTTTAAATTATACTCACAAAATATAAACACATTATATTATACACTAAATTTTTCCCTGATGCAAGTTAATATAGCATTGTAACATATTTTTAATAAGTTCAAGCGGATTTTTTTGCTCATCTTTTGATAATTTCATCGTAAGATACGGCTTATTGCCTGCCGAAAGCAAAATTCTTCCTTTATATTCGCCTATCAATGCCGATGCTTTTTCAAAATCTATATCCGATTTATAATAAAGCGTCATTTTGTCATCACGGTATGTGACCTCGCTGAAGTATGCCTCTTTTGCCATAGCTTTAATGTATGCCGCATCAACGAGTGCAACAACTGATGCAGGAGGCTCACCAAAACGGTCAATCATTTCGTCTAAGACTTCCATATAATCTTTGTCATCCTCGACCGATGCAATTTTTTTATACATATCAAGACGCATACTATGATTTTTAATATATTTAGGCGGAATATATGCCTCTACATTAACGTCTACAACTGCCGACCATACTTCTTCCTGCGGCTTTCCTGCAAGTTCATCTACGCTCTCTGACAACAGGCGGCAATACATATCATAGCCAACGCTATCCATATGTCCGTGCTGCTGGTCGCCTAAAATATTCCCTGCACCTCGGATTTCTAAATCTCGCATTGCGATTTTAAATCCTGAACCAAACTCAGTAAATTCACGTATTGCCTGAAGTCTTTTTACCGCAACCTCGTTTAAAACCTTCATCGGCTTATAGGTTAAATATGCAAATGCACGGCGATTAGAACGGCCTACACGACCTTTAAGCTGATAAAGCTGCGACAAGCCCATTCGGTCAGAATCTTCTATAATAATAGTATTTACGTTAGGAATATCAAGTCCTGTTTCGATGATTGTCGTACACACCAAAACATCAATTTCACCCTCTAACATATCCATCATAATATCTTCAAGCTCGTCTTCATCCATCTGACCGTGTGCAAATCTTACACGTGCATCTGGTATCGCCTCTGATATTCTTCTTGCCGCTGCCTGAATAGAATCCACACGATTATGAAGATAATAAACCTGACCACCACGTGACAGCTCACGACGGATAGCATCTAAGAGGATTCCCATATTGTGCTCCATTACAAAGGTCTGAACGGGATATCTTTCTTCAGGCGGTTGAGTAAGCACACTCATATCACGGATGTTTACCATCGACATATGAAGCGTTCTGGGGATAGGTGTTGCCGATAATGTTAAAACATCGACATTTGTTTTTATTTCTTTTAGTCTTTCTTTATGCTTGACTCCGAAACGCTGTTCTTCGTCAACAACCAAAAGACCTAAATCCTTAAACTCTATATCTTTTCCGAGCAGACGATGTGTGCCTATTACTATATCTGTTTCGCCGCTTTTAAGTCTTGCTATTGTTTGCTTTTGCTCTTTTGCAGTTCGAAAACGCGAAAGCATTTCTATTTTTATAGGATAGTCTTTCATTCTTTGAACAAAGGTGTTATAGTGCTGCATTGTAAGCACAGTAGTAGGCGCAAGATATGCGACCTGTTTTGAATCCTGAACTGCTTTAAAAGCTGCACGAAGAGCAACCTCTGTTTTGCCGTAGCCAACGTCACCACACAAAAGACGATCCATAGGATGCTGACTTTCCATATCGCTTTTTACTTCGTTTATACTGCGGAGCTGGTCTTCTGTTTCTTCGTAAGGGAATTTTGCCTCGAACTCACTCTGCCATGCGGTATCCTCGCCAAAAGCAAAGCCAACCGCCTGTTGTCTTGCGCTGTAAAGACGCAAAAGCTCTTCTGCAAGCTCTTTTGTTGATGCCTTTACCCTCGCCTTTTGACGAGCAAACTCTGCTCCGCCCATTTTATTTAGACGAACGTGACCCTCTTTGCCTATATATTTTTGCAAAAGCTCAAGCTGGTCTGTCGGAACATACAAAAAGTCGTTTCCGTTGTATTTTATTTTAAGATAATCCTTGCGGCATCCATCAACCTCTAAGGTATCTAGCCCCACATATTCGCCTATACCGTGAGTCTGATGAACAACATAATCACCAATATCCAAGTCAGTAAAATTACGGATTTTACTTGCCGAATCCGGCTTTTTCTTACGCAGACGTTTTTTTGTCTGCCGTCCGAAGACTTCTTCATCACTTATAACCGCAAGTTTTAATTGCGGATAATAAAAGCCTTTTCTTAATGCGCCTGATGCAATATAGACATTGCCCGCTATAAGTTCTTCTGTATTTTCATCACAAATTATTGCGTTAAATTCGTGTTCAGAAAGTTTTTCTTTTAAATCTGACAGCTTAGATTCATTACCCGCCAGAACCAAAACACAAAAATCTTTTCCGAGCCAGTCAGAAAGGTCTGAATAGAAAAACTCCATCTTGCCAGAAAATGAATTTGTAGCACCAACTGTTATACTAACATTTGCCTTAGGTCTGTACTCTTTGCACGAATGCGGCAACGCATAAAGACCAACTACGCTCCGCTCAAGCAGTTCTTTTAAGGTTTCAGAAAAAGTGTGGATATACTGCTCTTTTGCCTCGGTTATAACCTCTTTTTCTAAAAGAGCCTTAACTGTTTCACTGATATCCCACAAAAGACCGTCAGCACGTTCGCTTATTCTGTGCGGCTCATCCATAAATACCAACGATTTTCTGCTGATATACTGAAGTATTGACGGATAACCATCAGATGCTTTGTATTCTTCATCAACCGCGCTTAATGTAACAGAATCAACTTGCTCTATCGAAATCTGTGACATCGGATCAAACTCTCTTATTGAATCGACCTCGTCACCAAAAAATTCAATTCTGTACGGATTTTCTGCCTGAGGTGTAAACACATCTAATATTCCGCCACGTATGCTGAACTGACCGCATCCCTCAACTATTTCTTCACGCGAAAATCCCTTATCTACTAACTGTTTTGCCAGTTCTTCTATTTTGTGCTCTTGCCCAACTGCTATGGTCATAATGCTCGAAACATATGAATCATAGTCTATGGTAAACTGTAAGAGTGCATCAACACTCATAACAGTAAGAGTGTTTTCGGTTGTGTTGGCGAGCTTTTCTAAAACCTTTAATCTCTCATTTATATACTCATTACTTTTGGCATCAACAGAATAATATTCAATTTCTTTCGCCGGATAATAAAGCGTATTTGTGCCATAAAAAAATTCAATATCTGACGCCGTTTTTTTCGCCTGATATTCGCTGTCGGTTACATAAAGACCCGAGCGGTTTAAATTTTTGCACAACGAAGCGGCAAGATGCGCCTTTGTTGATTCGGTTAATCCCGAAACATTTACCGGCACCTCGCCTTGTGTTATGTGTTCTTTTAACACGCTGTATTCATCTGATTTTTCGAGTAGTTTTGATAAAAATTCCATTAACTCAACCCTTGCTGTTAAACCTGTTCATCGCACTTTGCGGACCTTTTTTTATCATTTCTTCTATTGCAGCGGGCAGCTTTTCGACAGAATCAGACAAAACCTTTATTTCTTCATCAGAAAATTTGCCTGTTACCCAGTCTGCCATATCCCAATGCTCAGGTGGTGCGCCCACTCCTAATTTAATTCTTGGAAAATTCTCGCTGGCTAACTGATAAATAATAGATTTTATGCCGTTATGACCACCGGCGCTGCCCTTAGGACGAATTCTTATGCGTCCTGTATCTAAACTAACATCATCGTAAATAACGATAAGATTGCTGGCAGGAACTTTGTAAAAGCTCATAATCTCTCTTAAACTTTCGCCAGAAAGATTCATAAACGTTTGCGGTTTTATTAAAATAACTTTTTCGCCTGCGATTGTTCCTTCGCCATAAACCGCCTTGAATTTTAATTTATTCATATTTATCTTAAAATATGCCGATAAATAATCAACACTTATAAAGCCTATGTTGTGCCTTGTGCTTTCGTACTGCTTTCCGGGATTACCCAGACCTGCTATTATATACATAAGGTTTCTCCTTTGTTATTTTACTTTAGTTATTGCCATACCGTCACCTATCGGCAGTATAGCTGTGTCAAACCGCTCATCATTACAGATTGAATCTAAAAACTCTTTCAGGCGGTTTACGATTGTGCGGTGCTTGTGCCCTACATCTTCTTTTTGGGCAACCATTCCTCTATAAAGCACATTGTCGGTTAAAATTACGCCGCCGGGTGCTAGTTTTTCTAATGCCAGGTCAAAATGAATGGGCGATTGTCCCTTTGCCGCATCAATAAAAATAAAGTCAAACTTACCCGGCAGATTCTGCACCTCTGCCTCGGCATCACCATGAATTAAACGTATTCTGTTCTGCATACCCAGTTTAGCGATGTTATCTAAAGCCAAGCAAAACATTTCTTCGTCACGTTCGATGGTTGTAATATGAGCCTTACACGAATTTGCCATTAAAAGTGCCGAATATCCTATTGCTGTCCCCATTTCTAAAATTCGCTCAGGATTTATTATTGATACTAAAACGCTTAAAAAACGGCCTGCCTCACGCTGAATAATCGGAACATAATTTTCTTTTGCAAAAAGCTCCATTTCGTGAAGATGTCCCTCTTCTTTTTTTACGGTAGCATTAATAAATTCGGTCACAGCCGCTTCGGTAATGTTTTCCATTAAAAATTCTCCTCTTTAAGCCATTTTATCAGATTTGAATATCGTTTAGCCTCAAAATCGTTATCGACCATTTTTTCGGCAGCACTTTTTTGTCCAACTAACGTTACAAAATCCTTAGCTCTTGTTATTGCGGTATATATAAGATTTCGGTTCATAAGCATTGGCGCACCGTGAAATACGGGCATAACCACAGCAGGAAATTCACTTCCCTGACTTTTGTGAACAGTAATTGCATATGCAAGCTCTAGCTCATCGAGCATTGCATTTGCATATTCTGCACGTCTGTCGTCATCAAAAATTACAGTTACAGATGAACTGGTGACTGTTTCTATGTAACCAATATCTCCATTATAAACACCGATGCCCTCAAGGTCAGTTCCAATCTTTTCCCACACTAAGTCATAATTATTTTTAACCTGCATAACCTTGTCGCCCTCACGCAGAATACGTGACATAAATGCACGTTCTCTTTTGCTGTCATCTGGCGGATTTAATGCCTTTTGAAGCTCTGCATTTAACTGATAAACTCCTGCAGGTGTTTTTTTCATAGGTGATATAACCTGAATATCACGCATTGGGTCAAAGCCGTATGCTTGCGGCAATCTTTCGCAAACCAGATTTACAACCGTTCGGGTTATTTCGTCACCGTTTTTTGCAGGTATAAAGAAAAAATCTTTGTCTTTTTGATTATATATCGGATATTCTCCGCCATTTATTCTGTGCGCATTTACGACTATCATACTTTCTTCAGCCTGACGGAATACTGTATCTAATCTGATTACCGGCACAGTATCAGAATCTATGATATCTTCTAAAACGTTACCCGCTCCAACTGACGGAAGCTGGTCGCTGTCGCCGACAAAAACCACTCGTGCACCCGGTTTTGTTGCAGCTAGCAGTGCCTGCATCAAAAGAATATCGACCATACTTACTTCATCAACGATAATTACATCGTGCTCTAAAGGGAACTCGCTTGAACGTCTGTAATCCCTTTCTAACTCATCGCCGGTATAGCCAAGCTCTAAAAGTCTATGAATTGTTTTTGCCTCTTCATCGGTTACGGCACTCATTCGTTTTGCTGCACGACCGGTAGGTGCAGTAAGCGCAATATCAAGTCCTCGTTTTTTTAAAAGCTTTATAATAAAATTAATAGTGGTCGTTTTTCCTGTTCCCGGTCCTCCAGTTATAACCGTAACACCAGAGGTCAGGGCGCAAACAACCGCCTGCTTTTGCTTTTCTTCGAGCACTATGCCGCTTTCTTTTTCAAGCTCTTTTATCTCATTTTCAGGATTTTCTTTTTTTCCTTTTTTAATATGCCCTGCCAACGCTCTTATTTGTGCTGCAACATCGTGTTCACATTCATAATATACAGGAAGATAAATGCACTCTTCTTCGCCATCCGACTCACTTACAATCTGACCATCAATAATCAACGAAACAATCGCATTTTCAATTTCTAAGCTGTCGACCCCAAGCATTTTTTGTGCTAAAGATACCAAAATGTTTCTTGGAAGATATGTATGTCCTCCGCTTGCCGCATAAAATGACAAGGTATATTTTATACCCGAGCGTATGCGATTTGTATCCTCGGGACGTATGCCCATATGATGTGCAACCAAATCTGCAGTTTTAAAGCTTATGCCACGTATACGTTCACATAACGAATACGGGTTTTCCTGAATAATTTTTACTGCACTTTCGCCAAAGGTATCGTAAATACGCACTGCAAAGGCAGGTGTTATATTATATTTTTGCAAAAATAAAATAAGCTGTTCTTTTTCAAAAATCTGCATATACGATTGCTGAATTTCGTATGCCTTAGCTAAACTTATGCCCTTTATTTCGGCTAAACGTTCCGGCATATCGACAATAATATGCAGACTGTCTTCTCCAAAGCGGTTAACAATTTTTTCTGCAGTTGATTTGCGCACACCACGCACAACACCCGATGAAAGATAGCTTAAAATTTCATCTCTGCCCGTTGGCTCTATGCGCTCAAAATATTCAACCTTAAGCTGCTCACCATAGCTTGAATGGTTTGTCCACTTTCCGCTTACTATAAGCATTTCTCCTGCTTTTATATAAGGTATATAGCCAACGCAGGTTATTAATCCTGTGTCGTTTGCATCAAACTCAAACACGGCGTATCCGTTTTCTTCATTGGCATATATTACCTCTTCTACCGTACCCTGATACGCATCTAAATCCTGCATTTGGCTCACCTCCGTTTTAGCCTATTGCTTCTTCAACTGTTTTTTCTGCCTGATATGTCAAATCATCTGCCATACAGTCAAGCCATTTGTATCTTTCATCTCTTTTAAACCAGGTAAGCTGACGTTTGGCATAGTTTCGGCTGTTTTTCTTAACAAGCTCTATTGCCTCGTCTAAGCCCAGTTCACCATCTAAATAAGATAAAATTTCTTTATAGCCGATGCCCTGCATCGACTGCATATCTTTAGTGAAACCCATTTGTTTAAGAGTTTTTATTTCATCTAAAAGACCTGATGTAAGCATTATATCCACACGTAAATTTATTCGTTCGTATAAGACTTCACGTTCGGTGTTTAAAGCCAGCATTATAGGCTCATATGGCGATGGCTCTGTTTTTGAATTTTCGTTTTGCTCAGACAGAGTTAACCCTGTCGTTTCATAAAGCTCTAGTGCTCTTACAACTCTTTTTACATCATCCATTAAGTTTTCAGATTCACGTACATATACAAATCCTCTTGAAATAACGTCTGGTCCTGATACTACAGTTCCTGAATTACTGTCCATAGTTAATACTACTATAATTAAACCATCTTGAGACAAATGTTGTCTGTCGCGTAGTACTATATTTCCTA
>JAFQAG010000130.1 GCA_017416985.1 Clostridia bacterium | reverse complement strand
GAGGCTTTACCAGGTTGTATTTGTGCTGCTTTAGGACCTAAAAAAACAGCTGCAGGGCAAGGCTTGGGATTTGAACAAAACACAGCAAAACTTATATCAGAGCCGATTTTTAGCTATCGTGTTATTCTGCCAAAGGGCGTAGAGCCGTCTGTTGCATTTGATAAACTGAAAGAGCTTGAAGAGGAAGAAACTCAGCTTAAGGTAACATGGAATTCACAGTTAAAAGAAATCCAACTGCGTCTTATGGGCGAAATTCAGCTTGAGGTTTTAAAACAGCTTATATTAAAGCGCTTTGATATGGCAGTTGAATTTGAAGAAGGACGAATAGTATATAAGGAAACAATAGAAAATACAGTTGAGGGTGTAGGGCATTTTGAGCCGTTAAGACACTATGCAGAGGTGCATTTGGTTTTATCACCCTTGCCGCAAGGATCTGGTATGCAGTTTGAATCAGATTGCCCTGAAAACGTACTTGATAAAAACTGGCAAAGACTAATTATGACACATCTTATGGAAAAACAACACATAGGTGTGCTTACCGGCTCGCCAATAACCGATATAAAAATAACATTAAAATCAGGTGCGGCACATTTAAAGCATACAGAGGGCGGAGATTTTCGTCAGGCGACATACAGAGCTGTAAGACACGGCTTAAGATGCGCAAAATCTGTGCTTTTAGAGCCTTATTATGATTTTGTTATTGATATTCCTGCAGAAAATGTTGGCAAAGCTATGACAGATTTAGACCTTTTAGGTGCAGAGTTTTCTGTATATCACGCAGGTGGCGAAATGGCTAAAATTAAAGGTAATGCACCTGCTGCAGCAATCAGAAGCTATCATAGTCAGATAACGGGATATACACACGGAAAAGGCAGAATGACCTGTAATTTAAGCGGATATGGCAAATGTAAAAATGCTGATAGCGTTATTGAGCTGATTGGATATGATGTTGACAGTGATGTTGAAAATACTGCCGATTCTGTTTTTTGTTCTCACGGTGCAGGCTTTAACGTGAAATGGAACGAAATAACAGAGCATATGCACTTAGAAAGTGTATTAAAACCTAAAAAAACAGAGCCTGATAGAACGACAACTGTTCGTTCTGCAAATATTAGCGCATCCGATGATGAACTTCTGCGTATATTTGAAAAAACCTACGGCAAAGTAGAAACAAAGCTTTCATCCTATGCCCTAAAAACAAAAAAAGAAACTGAAAATAGCCATAAAGCACATAGCAACAGAAAAAAACACGATAAAGATTATCTTTTAATAGACGGATATAATATAATTTTTGCGTGGGAAGATCTTAAAGAAATTGCCAAAGACAGTTTAGAAGCGGCTAGAAATGCGTTGATTGAAAGGATATCGGTTTATAAAATATTTAAAAATTGCGAAATTATAATCGTATTCGATGCATATAAAGTAAAAGGGAATCGTGGTGAGGTTGAGCAATACAAAGGCATAACGATTGTTTATACCAAAGAATCCCAGACGGCAGATGCTTATATTGAAAAAGCGGCAAAAGAGCTTACT
>JAFQAG010000129.1 GCA_017416985.1 Clostridia bacterium | reverse complement strand
TTAAATTCATTTTTTATCCTCCTAAATTTTATTTACTAAGCACAATAACTCTGTGCGCATTTACGTTAAGTACAGCCTTTGCCGAATTTGCAATATTGTTTTTTACATCGGCTTTATATGCGCCTTTAGCGGTTATTAAAACGCCTGATATTTCTGGCAATTTATTTTTTATTAAAACTGCCGACTGACCGCCGCCTTGATTGTTTTTTAAAACATATGCACCGTCACTTGTGCTGCTTAAGCCACCCGATTCTGATGTTTTATTTTCACTTTTTTCATCACGTGCATATACGCTCTGCCCGTTATCTGATAAGGTTATCATAACCGATACATCTGATGCTCCGCTAACCGATGACAAAATTTTAGCAAGACGATGTTCTAAATCTGTTATGTACTCTGCTCCGTTTATTAGCTCAGACTGTGTTCGGGATTTGTTTTCTGTTTTATTGTTTCCTTGCTTGATTCCTGAAAATGCCAAAAGTACAACCCCTATCAATAATATGACAAGCAGGCTTTTGTTATTCGTTATTTTTTCAAAATATTTTTTATATTCATCTAAAATCTTCATTTTAGTTTTTCTCCTCTATAATTTCCGGCGAAACGCCTGCCGTTTTAACTATTATATCTTTTATTTCTTCATCAATCGGATACACCTCTATTTTTTCTATTCCTGTTATTTCGCAGTTTTCGTTTGCATCCACCAAAACCGATATTTCTGTTTTCTTTTTACTTTTATTTAAAACCTCTTCTGACAAAACTTGCGCAAGTCTTTTTTCAAATTCCTCTGTCACAGTTTTTCGGTTTATATTTATAGATAAATCCTCATCGTCAATTACGGTTTCAGGCATAGTAAACACGGGATTTAAGTCACTAAGTCCTGTGAGCGGTTTTATTATAACCAGCATAACTACAAGCCCTATTGTTACGTTAATATATTTTTTATGATGCGACTCTGGCAAAATATTTTCCAATAAAATCGCAAGTACACAGGCTATTACAATCCCTGATATGTAGCGGTATAAAAACTCCATAATTTTCCTCCGTCATTTAATCATCATAGGTATATTAGTTACTGCACAAAGCATTGCTACGCTTATAACAAACATTACGCAAACCATAAGTAAAATTACAAGGGTCTGGGTTATGTTGCTTGCTAAATCGCCTAACAAATTTACTACTCTTTTGTCAGTTACCGGCTCTGATATTCCTGCCGCAAACCGATACATAAACGAAAGTGCAAGCAGTTTTATAAGCGGTATTGCACATATTGAAATTAACGCTATAACTCCCGTTATGCCTACTGCGTTTTTTACAATTAATGCGCTTGCGCATACTGCCTCAACCGAATCAGACAGTACTGCACCTACTATTGGAATAAAATTGCATATTGCATATTTAACAGTTTTTCCTGCTACTCCGCTAGCGAAAGCAAAAGAAAATCCCTGAATACCTAAAAGTCCGATAAAAACAGTAAGCAAAATACCTGATGACCATTTAAGAAGTTGCCGAGCAAAATCTATAAGCCTTGTTATATGAAAGCGTCCGCTTATATTATTTACTACCGAAAGAGCAGTAATTAAAAGAATCATCGGAAGAAATATGCCTCTTGCAAGATTTGTTATTATCTGCATACACAAAAACAATGACGGACTCAGGGTTTGTCCCGCTGTTGTGCCACCCATAGCCACAACGGCAGATATTGCAGGAATTAACCCCTGCATAAAAAGATTTAATCTGTCGATAGTGTCAATTGCAATATTTATTATTTGTGCTAAAATATTTACAGCCAAATTTGCAATTACAACAAAGCAGGCTAAAAAGCTTATTGTTTTAACTCCTTCTTTGTTAAATGCTCCCTGAAGATTGCATAAAACACCTGCCAAAACAGCGACTATAACTATTTTTATAACATCTGACAAATTAGATTTAAACTCTAAAAAAAATAAATCTGCCAAACGGCTAAGAACCACTTTAGGATTTAACTGCCACGTTCCATCCAGAGTATTTTGTGCGGTTTTTAAAAAGTCAAAATCACCTAAATCGCAACCTTCTATCTGTTCTGCCGTTGTCTTTAAAAGTTCCTGTTGAATCTCAACGTTTTCTTGCGCAAGAACAGTTGTTGATATGCTCAACAAAAATAGTAGCACAAAAAATCCTGATATTATTTTTTTCATATGTATTCCTCCTGTTTTATCAGGTATTGGGCAACAGACTTACCAAAAGATTCATAAGTTCAATTAGAATAGGCACACTTAGTGCCACTATCATAATTTTGCCTGCCAGCTCTACTTTAGCGGCTATTGCGTTTTGACCTGCATCACGGCAAATTTCTGAACCGAATTGCGACAAATAGCTAATGCCTATCATTTTAAATATTGCCGCTATGTATTCAGTATTAATATCAAGACCTGTTGCGGTTATTGTAACAACATTTAATACATATTCTACCTGCGACAAAATCATCAAAAACAAAATTACGGCTGTTCCTATTCCAATAACTATTGCTAATTGCGGCTTGTGCTCTTTAATAATCAAAGCAGATACCGCACCAACGATTGCAACACCCATTATCTTAATTATTTCCATTTTGCTACCTCATCTAAAGGTTAAAAATTGTTTTAACAGTTTCAAACAAATAGCTTATTTCGCCTATAATCATTAATAAAACTACTATAAGACCTGCTAAGGTTGTAAGCATTGCCTGCTCTTCACGCCCCGCACGGACTAAAACCTGATGAAGAACACTAACCAAAATTCCTATTGCTGCTATTTTAAAAATTAAGTCTACACCCATTTTTATCCTCCGTTATATAAATATTATTACAATAAAAATTCCCACCAATATTCCGCTGCTTTTTAAAAGTTTTGAGTTTTTTGAAAGTTCACTTTCAGCAGCTTCAATTTCGCAATCTAGCTCTTTTGATGCAGATTCTAAAAACTCAATTTCAGCATTTTGCGCCATTTTACCTATATTTGTACCCACATTATTGATAATTCTTATTGTTTTAGGTGATAAATTAAGTTTTTTAGTGTATTTGTTCACCACTTCGTTCCAAATTTGCGCAAGTTCGCCATTCGTTCCGTCTGTTAATCTTTCGGATACTTCGCTAAAAAATTCTGCCGTTTCTCCATAATTTTCTTTTGATATTTTATCCATAATCGACGCAATCGGTTCTGCCTCAAATTCCATTTTTTTAGCTATATGTAAAAAGGCTTGCTTAAATCCTCTTATGTTTTCAATCGCCTTGCTTTGCTCTGTAATTTTTTTCACAGCAAATGCACAGCACGCAAAAATCACAAAAAAAGCACCAAGCACAGCTATCATATATCATTCACCCGCCAGTTTTATAATATCTTTAATTTCAGGAATACCGTTCTTTTTTGCAAGCACGACCGCACAATCAAACATATTTAGCATTTCTTTTCTTTCACTTGACAGATTTTCTGTATCGTATCCGTGCATACTGGTTATAGTGCGACAACCTGCATTTAAAACACTTTTTACTGCAAAGTAATCTTCTTTTCCCCCTATTTCGTCAGTTATTATAACCTCGGGCGAAAGCGAGCGTATGGCCAAAAGCATCCCCATAGATTTAGGAAAGCGGTCAAGAACATCAGTTCTTATGCCTACGTCAAACTGAACGACTCCACTTTTTACTGCCGCAAGTTCTGAACGTTCGTCTATTATAGTAACTTTTTTAGTTTGTGATATTAACCTTGATAAATCTCTTAATATGGTTGTTTTACCGCATTGAGGTGGCGAAATAAGAATTGTATTAACTATTTCATTGTTATAAATTAACTTTGGCAAAAGATTTTCTGCGCATCCTTTAAACTCTTTTGCTATGCGCAAATTAAGTCCCGAAATATCGGTAACGTTGATTATTTCACCCTCTGATAAAACACATCTTCCGCTGATGCCGACACGATGACCGCCTTTTATAGTCAAAAAACCGTCACATATTTCCCTTTGATATGCATAAACCGAATTCTCGCAAAACGCTGTCATCAGCATTGATAAATCCTTAGCCGATACCACATATGAGTCTTTTTGACTAAAGGCTCGTTCGCCTTTTTCTGTAATCATCATATCGCCAGAATCTGTATGTATCATAAGCGGTTTTGCGCATCTGAATCTGACTTCTTGCAGCGAACTAAAATCAACATTTGATAAAATTGTGCGAAAGTGTATGGGCAACTGCATCAAAATTTCGCTTTTTATTCGGGGGATGTCCATTCTTTTCACCTCAATCTATCATTATGCTATAAAGAATGAATTTAGAACTGAAATTAAGGTTAGAATATATAACAAATAAGTTTTTACCGGAGGAAAAAATGAAAGAAAGAAGCACTTTTTCAGGAAAGCTGGGATTCGTTCTGGCTGCAGCAGGGTCTTCTGTTGGCCTGGGTAACATATGGCGTTTTCCGTATCTTGCCGCTAAATACGGCGGCGGATTGTTTGTTTTAATTTATATTGTTTTAGTGGCAACAATCGGCTCAACACTTATGCAGACCGAGGTAGCCTTAGGCAGACGAAGTCAATGCGATGTTTATAACACATATAAAAAACTTGACAAACGTTTTACTGTTTTAGGAATTATGGGAATTATTATACCCATTTTTATCGCAACAAATTATTCTGTTGTGGGTGGCTGGGTTATTAAATATCTGATAGAGTTTGCATCGGGTAATGGTGTCGTTACAACATCGCCAAATTACTTTAGCGATTATATATCAACCCCGGTTATGCCTATCGTTTTTCATTCAATTTTTATTATCCTCTCAATGCTGGTTCTTTTATGCGGAGTAAAAAAAGGAATTGAGCGCAGTAACAAAATTATGATGCCTGCGCTTTTAATTCTTACAATTATAATTTCAGTTAAAGGTATTACCTTGCCTGGTGGACTTGATGGG
>JAFQAG010000128.1 GCA_017416985.1 Clostridia bacterium | reverse complement strand
CACGCCCGGGATAGTTGAAAACTCATGCAGAACACCGTCAATTTTAACAGATGTAGCTGCTGCACCCGGCAATGAGGAAAGCAGCATTCTACGCAGAGAGTTACCCAGCGTAGTACCATAACCACGCTCCAGCGGCTCTGCGACATATTTGCCGTACTTTCCGCTCTCGTCTACCTCTACGCACTCAACGTTTGGCTTTTCTATTTCTAACATAGTTAACCTCCCTCATATATATTGGTTAATGTCACGCATTACTTTAGCACACATGTGCCTAAGGGAAACCTGATTACAAAGATAAATTTTTCTAAACAAATTAAAATATTATTTAGAATACAACTCGACGATGAGATGCTCTTCAACTTCGAAATCGATATCGTCTCTCTGCGCAAAAGCAATAACCTTACCTGTCAGAGTGTTTTTATCCATATCAAGCCACTTCGGAACAACTCTTGATGCGTTGTCTTCGATGATCTGCTTAATTCTTTCAGAGCCTTTAGAACGCTCCTTAATGGTAATAACATCTCCGATTTTTACACGGTATGAAGGTATATCAAGTCTTTTTCCGTTTACAAGAATGTGACCGTGGTTAACGAGCTGTCTTGATTCTCTTCTTGTGTTAGCAAGACCCAGTCTGAAAACAACGTTGTCAAGTCTGGATTCGAGAATCTGCAGCAGGTTTTCACCAGCAATGCCCGGCATTTTAATAGCAATTTCATAATATTTTCTGAACTGCTTTTCGAGCATGCCATATATAAACTTAACTTTCTGTTTTTCAGTAAGCTGGCGACCATATTCGCTCTGCTTTCTCTTCATCGGCTTCGGATTTCTGTTAGAGGTCTTGTTGATACCCATAACAGACGGCTCGATGCCTAAAGTTCTGCATCTTTTTAATATAGGCTGCATATTTCTTGCCATATGTTTACCCTCCTAACTTCAAAAAATATAAATCAAACTCTTCTTCTTTTCGGCGGTCTGCAGCCGTTATGAGGAATCGGGGTAACATCTTTAATCATGCTAACCTCTAATCCTGCAGCCTGCAGCGCACGGATAGCAGCTTCACGTCCTGCACCAGGTCCTTTAACGAAAACCTCAACGGTTTTCAGACCGTGCTCCATAGCTGCTTTTGCAGCGGTTTCTGCTGCCATCTGAGCAGCAAACGGAGTGCTTTTTCTTGAACCTCTAAAGCCCAGTCCACCGGAGCTTGCCCAGCTGATTGCGTTACCTGCAACATCGGTAATCGTAACCATCGTATTATTAAAAGTAGAACGGATATGAACCGCACCACGCTCAATATTCTTTTTAACTTTTCTGCGAGTGCTTCTTCTAGCAACTTTTGCCATGAATAATTTCCTCCTTTCGCAAATACTGACAAAATAATTCGTAAATTACTTTAAGATTATTTCTTCTTGTTAGCAATTGTACGAGCCGGACCCTTTCTGGTTCTGGCATTTGTCTTGGTTCTCTGCCCTCTAACCGGCAGACCTTTTCTATGTCTGATTCCGCGGTAGCAACCGATTTCCATCAATCTTTTGATGTCGAGCGCAACATTACGTCTTAAATCGCCTTCTACTGTGTAATCTCTATCGATAATTTCTCTTAACTTCTGAACTTCATCCTCGGTCAAGTCTTTAACACGAGTATCGGGATTAATGCCCGCTTCGCTCAGAATTTTCTGTGAACTCGGAAGACCAATACCGTAAACATAAGTCAAACCGATTTCAACTCTTTTTTCTCTTGGTAAGTCAACACCTGAAATTCTGGCCATTTACTTGTAGCACCTCCTGTTTTAAGCATTGTAAAGCAATTAATATAGGAATCCGTCAGGTCGCACCAAAGGTGCGCAGCCGCCCTGGCCGGACTTTAAGCATTAAAGGATCAGCCCTGTTTCTGCTTATGCTTCGGGTTTTCGCAAATCACCATAACTTTACCTTTGCGTTTGATGATTTTGCATTTTTCACAAATAGGTTTTACAGACGGTCTTACCTTCATAATGGAAATACCTCCTTTTGGCAAAACTCACCGCAAATGCGGCTTAACTTTAATAACTGATTTGGTAGATGCCTTTGCTCTACCGATAAATTGGTCAAGACAAAATTGTCTTGTTATTTTATAAGCGGATACTTCCGCATAAAACTTACTTATTTAGCTCTCCAGGTGATTCTTCCTTTGGTTAAATCATATGGAGAAAGCTCTACTGTAACTTTATCTCCCGGCAAAATCCGAATAAAATTCATTCTAAGTTTTCCGGAAATATGTGCTAAAATCTGATGACCGTTCTCAAGCTCTACCTGAAACATTGCGTTCGGCAGTGCCTCGAGCACAGTGCCTTCCAGTTCTAATACACCATCTTTCGCCATTATATAGCCTCCTTATGCGTTTGCGTCACTATTCATCTTGCCAAGCATTTTTCTTAAGTCCTGGTTTGTAACCTTTTCGCCCAAGCTCAGCTTTTCTTTAATCTCCTCGGCTAAAAAACCGGTTCGGGCAAGATGCTTGATTTTCTTCTTTTTCGGCTTGTCAACCTTTCTTAGCTTTCCGTCACAAACGAAGACGAATTCGCTACCTTCGGTTTCCATAACCACAAAGTACCTTCCTTTGTCCCTACCTGCCTTCGAACAAACTATTTCACCGGCATTAAGTTCCAAGATATCATCACCTCAAAAGAATAATTAACACTTAGTAAGAATTTCCGGACCTTTTGCTGTTACCACAACTGAATTTTCGTAGTGGGCAGACAATTTTTTGTCCGCAGTTACTACCGTCCATCCGTCGGACAGAGTGTTAACATGATACGTACCCATATTTACCATAGGCTCTATAGCGATTGTCATACCGGATACTAATCTTACACCACGACCTGCTGTTCCGAAGTTCGGAACTTCAGGTGCTTCGTGAAGTTCAGCTCCAACGCCGTGTCCAACCAGCGCACGCACAACCGAAAAACCATTTGACTCTACATAAGATTGCACAGCATTGGCAATATCGCCGATTCTGTTGCCCGGTATTGCTTTAGACATACCTTCAAAAAAGCTTTGCTTGGTTACGTCAATCAACTTTTGCGCCTCGCTACTTATTGTACCGACTGCAAAGGTTCTTGCGGCATCACCGTGATAACCCTCGTAACAAGCACCGATATCAATGCTTACAATATCGCCTGCTTTAAGAGCTACACTACCGCTTGGGATTCCATGAACCACCTGTTCGTTAACAGATGTACAGATGCTTGCCGGATATCCGTTGTAACGATAAAACGAACAAGTCGCTTTATTTTTCTTAATGAACTCATCTGCTAATGCATTAAGTTCTTTAGTAGTTACTCCCGGTTTAATTGTTTCTGATAACATTTCAAATGTTTCTGCAACAATTCTTCCTGCCGAGCGCATCTTTTCAATTTCATGTTCCGATTTAACTCTTATCATAACTTAGCTCCTGCTTCTTTAACAGCATCTAAAACCATACGAGTTGTTTCAGCCAGGTCTTTCTGACCCTGTATTGAGGTCAATTTGCCCTGTTTTGTATAATATTCCTTAAGCGGTTCTGTCTGCTTGTGGTAAACCTCAAGTCTTTTTAAGATAACCTCAGGAACATCGTCGCTGCGCATAACCAGTTCTCCACCGCACTTATCGCAGGTTTCACCATTCTTTGTAGGATTGTACAAAACGTGGTATGCCGCACCGCATTTTTTGCATTCACGGCGACCGGATAAGCGTTCAACCAGTTTTTCATCCGGCACGTCTATATCTAAAACCAAGTCAACTCCAATTGAAGTTTCGTCCATGATTTCAGCCTGTGCCAGAGTTCTCGGAAAACCATCAAGAATATATCCATTCTTGCAGTCATCCTCAGCAAGTCTTACTTTTACAAGCTCAACCACTGTATCATCCGGCACCAACTCACCGCGTTTAATAAACTCCTCGGCAATTTTGCCTACCGGTGTTTTTTCGCTTATAGCTGTGCGGATGATATGACCGGTTGAAATGGCTGGAATCTTATACTCTTTTGCCAGGTTCGCCGCCTGTGTGCCTTTGCCGGCACCCGGCGGTCCTAAAAGAACCAGTTTCATATTAAATTCCACCTTTATTTTTGAGACTTATCTTATTCTAAAAATCCCTTATAATGTCTCGTAAGCATCTGAGACTCTATCTGTTTTGTAGTTTCTAAAGCAACACCAACTACGATGAGCATTGAAGTACCACCAATAGATACAGCTCCGAGGTTCGGAACAAACGCGAGTATTATCGGGAAAATTGCGATAATTGCGAGGAAGAATGCACCAAAAAGTGTAACCTTCGACAAAATTCTCGAAATGTAATCCGATGTCGGTTTGCCCGGACGGATGCCCGGAATAAATCCGCCGTTCTTCTTCATGTTATTCGCAATCTCAATTGGATTGAACTGAATAGCAGTATAGAAATATGTGAAGAAAAGAATCAGCAGGAAGTATGCAATGATATAGAACGGATGTGTCTGCTGGAACAGACGAAGAATTGCTGCCCAGAAGCCTGTTGTCGGAGGATTCTGTCCGTTAATGAACATACTGATTGTCTGCGGGAAAGACATAATTGAAACCGCGAAGATAATCGGGATAACACCCGCCATAGAAATCTTCAGCGGAATATGTGTGCTCTGACCGCCGTACATCTTACGTCCAACAACTCTTTTAGCATACTGAACGGGAATTCTGCGTTCTGCATCATTCATTGTTACAACAAAACCAACTGCTAATACAGCAATTGCTACAATTGCAATTAAAGTAATTACAGACTGAATGCTAACATCACCGCTAGCAAACAAAGTAGCCTGCAACGAGCGAATCATCGCCGGACCACGAGAAACGATACCTGCAAAGATTAACAATGAAATACCGTTACCAATGCCCTTTTCGGTGATCTGCTCACCCAGCCACATCAAGAATGCAGTACCGGCAGTGAATGTGATAGTTACGATAAAGAAATTCATTACCGCATTACCAGTCATTCCGCCTTTTAAACCGAAATACAGTCCAACTGCCTGAATGAAGCCGAGTACAACTGTTAAATAACGAGTAATAGAAGCAATTTTTTTCTTGCCTTCTTCGCCTTCTTTAGCCATACGCTCCAGCGCCGGAATTGCAACCGTTAAAAGCTGGATAATAATGCTTGAATTGATGTAAGGCGAAATACTCATTGCGAAAATTGAACCACGCTCGAGCGCACCACCCGAGAAGTTGTTCAAAAGTCCCTGCATACCTTCCTGGAATCCACCCATAAATGAGCCGATTGCTTCAGCTGTTAATCCAGGAACCGGAACGTAAGAACCCAGTCTGAATATGAACAGCATTAAAAGTGTATACAGCATTTTCTTTCTTAAATCGGGAATTTTCCAAGCATTTCTAAGAGTTTGTAACATCTTAGATCACCTCCGCCTTCCCGCCGGCTCCTGTGATTTTCTCTGCGGCCGATTTGGAGAATTTTGCAGCCTTAACAGTCAAATTCTGTGCTGTGAGTTCGCCGCGACCTAACACGACGATACCATCGTTTACCTTTTTAATAATTCCTGCAGCCTTGAGCGCCTCTGCAGTTACTTCAGCGCCGTTTTCAAAGCGATTTAAGTCAGAAACATTAATCTCCGTGTAAACCTTAGCAAATATATTCGTAAAACCTCTTTTCGGCAAACGTCTGTAAAGAGGCATCTGGCCGCCTTCAAAACCGGGACGTACTCCGCCGCCCGAACGTGCCTTCTGACCCTTATGTCCTCTGCCTGCGGTTTTTCCGTTACCTGAACCATGTCCGCGACCTACTCTGAAAGCGTCTTTTTTAGAACCTTCAGCCGGTCTTAGTTCGTTAAGTTTCATCTAGCGCACCTCCTTTAGTATTTAGATTTCTTCTACCTTTACCAGATAATCAATTTTGCTTACCATACCTCTGATACCCGGATTGTCATTATGCTCTTTCACGTCTCTGATTTTCTTGAGGCCCAGAGCGTGCGCCGTAGCGATATGGTCTTTTTTTCTGCCGATTGTACTCTTAACGAGTGTAACCTTCAGCTTTCCTGCCATAACGTTCACCCTCCTAACCTATTATATCTTCTACCGATTTCCCTCTTAAATTAGCAACTTCCTCTGCACTCTTTAAAGAAGCGAGGCCGGCAATAGTAGCCTGAACAACGTTGCGGGGATTATTGGAACGAAGCGATTTTGTTCTGATGTCACGAATACCTGCAAGCTCTAAAACTGCACGAGCAGCGCCACCAGCGATAACACCGGTACCTTCTGCAGCAGGCTTTAACAGTACGCGACCAGCGCCGTATTCGCCGATTGTTTCATGCGGGATTGAAGTTCCTTTCATGTTAACATGAACAAGGTTCTTCTTAGCATCTTCGATTCCTTTGCGGATAGCATCTGGAATTTCTGCTGCTTTACCGGTACCACAGCCAACATAGCCGTTCTCGTCACCGACAACAACCAGTGCGCTGAAACGGAAAGTTCTACCGCCCTTAACAACCTTAGCAACACGGTTTAAGTTTACTACTCTTTCTTTTATATCCAAAACACTTGCGTCAATTAACTGAGCCAAACTGTTCTCCTCCTTCTCTTAGAATTCCAAGCCGCCTTCTCTTGCACCTTCAGCAAGTTCCTGAACGCGACCGTGGTAAATATATCCACCTCTGTCAAATACGACAGCTTTGATTCCTTTTTCGATTGCTTTTGCAGCAACCAACTTACCAACCTCACGAGCAGCCTCTTTGTTACCGCCGTTCTTATCTTTTAAAGAAGCATCGAGCGAGGAAGCAGAAACCAATGTTACGCCCTTATCGTCATCGATAATCTGAGCATATATGTTTTTCAGACTTCTGTAAACATTAAGTCTAGGACGACTAGCGGTTCCGCTGATGTTCTTACGAACTCTCTTATGTCTTCTCAGTCTGGCTACATTACTGTTTTCCTTTTTAATCAAGACTTTCACTCCTTTACTGTTCATGTGTATGGAGCATGGATTTTGCCATGACTCCTGACATTAAGTGAATGATCCACACGATGGCAGGATTATTTCTTACCGCCGGTTTTTCCTTCCTTACGTCTGATGTGTTCATAAGAGTATTTGATACCCTTGCCCTTATATGGCTCAGGCAGTCTCTTTTCTCTTACTTTAGCTGCGAACTCGCCAACAACCTGTTTGTCGATACCCTTAACGATAATGGTATTCGGGTTCGGCACCTCAACAGTAATGCCTTCAGGCGGAACCATCTCAACAGGATGTGAATAACCGAGGTTCATCAGCAGGTTTTTGCCCTGCAGCTGCGCTCTGTAACCAACACCGTTAACTTCGAGTGTTTTTTCATAGCCTTCAGTAACACCAACAATCATGTTGTTTAAAAGTGTTCTTGTAAGACCGTGAAGCGCTTTGTGTGCTTTTATTTCAGAAGGGCGGCAAATGCTGATTTCGCTGCCTTCCTGTTTAATAATCATATCAGGATGTAATTCCTTAGTAAGTGTACCCTTCGGTCCTTTAACGGTGATAACGTTGCTATCAGCAACTTTAACATCAACGCCAGCAGGAACCGCAATTGGCATTCTTCCAATTCTGGACACAGCTTGCACCTCCTTATAGTCTCGCTTTTAAAATTACCATACAAACGCCAGCACTTCGCCGCCAACGTTTTCTTTTCTAGCTTTTTTATCGGTCATAATACCTTTTGACGTAGAGATAATCGCAATACCCAAACCGCGCAGAACCTGCGGCAGCTCGTCCTTGCTCTTATAAATTCTAAGACCGGGCTTAGATACTCTCTTAATACCGGAAATAACCTTCTCTTTACCAGCATACTTAAGTGCAATTCTGATTACACCCTGCTTGCCGTCGTCAATGACCTGATAGTTCTTTATATATCCTTCCTCTAATAAGATTTCAGCGATTGCCTTCTTCATATTAGACGCAGGAACGTCTACAGAAACGTGTTTT
>JAFQAG010000127.1 GCA_017416985.1 Clostridia bacterium | reverse complement strand
GTTGCTTTACCCGTAGTAATAGGTACTACACGTTCAACCTCAACTCCACTGTATCCTGCAGAGGGACACATTGTTTTGTATCTTATACTTTCTGTCGAGCGAGCAACAACCTCACCATAGGTGCTGTATATAGTACCATAAAGATTTTGATTGTCTACCTTTGGCACTGAATCACCAATTTCAAAGTATTCGCCGAATCTTACCCAATCGTCAACACTAACACCTTGTCTTTGAGCCGAGAAAATCATTCTGAAACCGGTTATTTGATTTTTAGCATCAAGTCCCAACTGTATTACATCACCTACTTTAATTTGGTCAGCAGGAAGGTTGGCAAATCCCCATTTAGTAAGCTGGAATGGTACTGTATTCATCAAAGAGCCACCATCAGGTGCGATTGGCTTTGTTACATTTGTTACGTTGCTGTCTTTTACGAAATATTTTTGTTCCTGACCCTTTTTATCATAGCCTGTGATTCTGATTTTTGTTTCTCCGTAAGGGTCAATTGCTGTACATACATCAGAAACTGCAAGCCATGCATAATCACCGCTTACTTTAACGTGCGGCTTACCAGCACTGCCGTCCGCATCAAAGTTTTCGAAAAGAATAATTTTTGGAGCATTGAACTGGTTTAAATCGAATACTTTAAACTTTTTAGCACTGACGTTACCTGAACCAAAGCCTTTTCTGTCTTCAATCTTGTATGCCTCTTTATCACTGCGGTCGGTTGGTACATAAACTATTACGGTATCTGCAGCAACGTTAATGCCACCGCCCCACCATTTGTAAAATGATGCCTTTTCAAAATATGCGTCATAACTAAAATTATCAAGGTCGTATTTAACTCCGCCACCCGGTGTTATATCGACTGCTGTCTGCAACTCGTTCAACTGATTTTCAGAATTTACATCAAATATAATCATTTGGTCAGGTGCAACGTCGCTTACAAGCTTGTCTGCCTTAACGGTGTCTCCGTTTAAACGAACTTTATCCGCACACTCAACCGAATGAAATTCCCCGAGCATATCCATAAATTGCACACGCGCAACTTTATGCAGTCCGCCAACCATTTCTATACCGGTCAAATATGCATAATTATCTTTTAGGCTATCAGTAAAGTCAGCCGCTACAATCTCACCGTCTATATTGCGCATAAAGATTCCCTTAGAACCAATTTTGATTTCAGGTGCACTGCTAGGATAAGGCTTAACTATTGTATACCAGTCTCCATCCAGATTTACATAGGTTTTGCCATCGTCTTCACTTATTTCGGTAACTGTGCCCGAAACAGGACTTCTGCAAACCTTTATTGTTATAAATTCTTCGTCTTTGCTTTTCTGAACAGAAATAACATCCCATTCTTTTAAATCTGCAAATCCGATTTCGGCATTGTCAAGATAAATGCCATAATCTATACTTGAATCAGCTAACTGAACTGTACCTGCATCAAATTTTGTATAAATCTTTTCAAAGTCGGCACTTGCTGAGTCTACAACATAGCTTATGTAATCACAAATTATTACAACATCTATTCTACCGTCGTTATCGTTGTCGATAAGAGATACATTTCCATTTTCCGGAATTAAATCAGCCTTTGTCGGCGAAAATCCGTTTCCATTATAAACAAATGCCGCATTGGCACGAATATCTAGCTCCTCTTTATCTCCGTCTTCGTCATAAAATGCGAATGTAGAAAGCGTTGTTTCAGGAAGTATATCTTTTGCCGCTACATTATAAATATCATTGGCATACTTGTCAATCTCCATATGAAGCAGCACCTTTTCGCCTGAAGCTGAATCGGGTCTGTAATAAAATGTAACACTCATGCCCAGCAAATGGCCAGCATCATAAAATTCATTTTCATAAAGCTCACCACTGATATTAATCTTTTTATTACCTAGACCTTTAGAACGATTAATATCAGAAAACTCAGTAGCTTCAACAATACCCTTGCCTTCGTAAATGTTAAGCAATTCATTCATCAGAGTTTTTGGGCTCTTAACATATTTGTCACCCTTATCTCCGCCAACAGACTCCTGAAGCACCACTTCTGTATCAAGTGCTGCTGCAAGCAAATCTACGGCATCATAAAAGCTTAAGCTTTCGTTACCCTTTAGCGAAACATCATTAAAAATACCAATTTCGCCGGCAACTATCATATATCCACCTGCAAAACCACCTTTTTGCTGCGCTATAATGTCATATCCCATTGCCGATAGCACAATTTTTATACTCTGTTGCAAGGTAATGCTATCATTCGGCGAAAAGATATGAGCATCGTTGCCATTTACATATCCTCTTGAATATGCAACAGCAATCGCATTATTATAAGGATGCTCAGGGGTAACATCAGTAAAATCGTGTTTAGAAAGACTTGCCTCGTCTTCAAGTTGTAGTGCTGTAATAAGCATATCCACAAACAATCCGCGACTTACCGCTGCCGTTTTATCAACGCCTTCATATTCCTTTAAAATTCCTAGAGCCTGCATAAATTCTACATTTTCATTTACTGTTTCTTCCTCAGCAAAGCCCTGCATAAAGTTGCACGGAATCACTAAAAGCATTAGGCATAATATCATGCTAATACATTTTCGCATTATGCATTTCTCCTTTCTTCTCCGTTATTTATATGCCAAAAGGCTTGCTATGATTTTCGCAGCCATGGCTCTTGTACAAGTTGAGTCAGGTGCGAACATATCGTCGCCCACTCCATTTAATATTTCAAGACTGCTCATTGCCGCAACCGCCTCTTTAGCATAAGGAGCAATAGCATCGCTGTCTGCATATGAAAGCTCAGATACTTCGACAGCTATATTTTTTGCTTTTAAGATTCTGTAGCATATAGCTGCACAATCCTCTCTGGTAATTTCATAACCTACCCCAAAATATTCTTCACTCATTCCCGAGATAACGCCTGTGCCATATGCCGCTTTTATATAATCAGCATACCATGCATTAGGAGCAACATCTTTAAATGAAATTGCAGCATCACTTGTAAGAGCAAATGAAGAAACTATCATTTTAACAAATTCTTCTCTTTTAACCGATGCATTAGGATCAAATGTTCCGTCACCTCGTCCGCTTACAATTCCCATTTTATAAAGCTTTTCTATACTTTCTTGTGCCCACGCTGCCTTATCTAAATCCTTAAATGTCTTAGCAGCTATCGGTGTTTCAAGTGCATTTATAGGCTCTTTATTTTTCGGAACAGAGGCAATCAAGGAAACCTTTCCTCCTCCACTGGAACCGCCGCCTGAGCCGCCACCGGAGTCCTCTCCTTTATCACTACCTTCTGCACTATTTAATGCATCTTCAAAATTATCATAAAAATCTTGCTTTTTATTTATTTCTAATAAAGTAAATGTTTCTGCAAAAGCTCTTTGCTCCTTGCTAGATAAAGATGTAAGCTCGTCAGCATCAATATCTAGTTCGTCGGCCAATTCAACAAGTTTTTCTACAACCGTACCGGTGTTGGCTTGCGAAACTGCAGCAATTGCTGAACACAAATTAAGCTCCGTCATAAATGCAGATTCATCAGAAATATCCGCCTGACTTATCAAGGTTGTAAAAAGATCTACCCCGGTGCTTCTTAATTCGCTAAAACTATTTGGCATATCCAGCTTTAAAGCATTTTGGTATTCTTTAAGCATCGACAACCAGTCTTCTTTAGATGTGCCATTTAACACATTAAAAATTTGTGTTCTTGTTAACGGCGAGACAGTTGTTTCTATAACTCCATCAATTAAAACACTGTAGCTTTCTTCGCTTTCAGTAGCTTTAAGACTGATTTTAAATTGATAACTGCCATCTGCTTCAACCGCCGCCGAATCAAAATATACTGGCGAACCATTTTTATCTAACAGAGTTAATGCTACTCTTTTAGATACATCTGCATTTTTTCCATCGCCCTTTATGATAATATCTGCTCCGTCACGTTCTATAGGCAAAACTTCCGCAGATACCGAAGACGCAACCAACAATAACGACATCAGACAAGCAATGCAAAAAATCAACCTCATTTTTTTCATGTTTTCACTCTCCTTTTATCCTTTAACCGCACCAACCATTACTCCGTTTGCAAAATATTTCTGCAAAAACGGATAGATACACAAAATCGGAAGGGTTGATACAACAATGGTAGAATACTTAATAGTTTCTCCAATGTTATAGCTGCTGTCTGAACGTGACATAGAATCCGTAGAATTCAATATCAGAATTTCACGCAGGATAACCTGAAGCGGCATCTTACCTTTATCACTTATATAAATTGATGCCGTAAACCAACTATTCCAATGGGCAACTCCATAATACAGTATAATAACTGCAATGGTAGGTTTTGCCAGAGGTACAACTATATTCAGTAATTTATGAAAATCGTTAGCACCATCTAGATCTGCCGATTCGAGCAAGCTATTAGGAATGCTCTCAAATCCGGTTCGCATAATTATCAGATTAAACGAATTAACCGCTACCGGCAAAATTACTGACCAAATACTGTTATAAAGCCCTAAACGACGTATATTAAGATAATCAGGAATCATACCGCCCTGAAAATACATCGTAATAACTATCATCATCATTATCGGAAATTTCCAAAATACATCCTTAGACGACAAAACATAAGCTGCAACGATGGTTAAAATCATATTAATACTTGTTCCTACAATTAATACAAACAATGTATTTGCATAACCATTTACAATTACATTATTGCTGAAAATTGCCTCGTAAGCCTCTAAGCTAAATCCTGCCGGTTTTAAAAGCAAGCCGTCATTCGATGCCAGAAGATGCGGTTCAGAGAATGATCCGCATATAACATGAAGCATTGGATATAAGCAAATAATGGCAAACAACGACATAAACAGCGTATTGAATACAGCAAATGCTCGTTGCCCGTTTGTTCTTTTTCTCATCATTCTCACCTCCTACCACAAACTGCTTTCCGTCAATTTCTTGCTGGCAGTATTTGCAAGAATCAGGAATGTAAAATTAGCAATAGAATTAAACATATTAACTGCCGTAGAATAGCTCCAGTTAAATTCTTCAAGACCTTTTCGGAATACAAAGCTCATAATAACATCGGCTTTTTCATAAGTTGCCGGGTTGTACAAAAGCAGGACCTTTTCGTGACCGATTCCAAGTATCTGACCTATTCTGAGCACCAGCATTATAACAACCGTGGGTAAAATACCCGGTAGGGTAACTACCAAAGTCTGTCTTATGCGCCCCGCTCCATCAATCTCAGCAGCCTCATAAAGCTCTTCGTTTATTCCCGAAAAAGCAGCAAGATAAATAATAGAACTCCAACCCAACTCCTGCCAAATTTTCGAAAATATAAAAATCCACTTAAACATATTCGGCTGTTGTAGCATTGATACTCTCTCGGCACCAAAGAACGAGCCTATATAATTAAACAATCCGTTATATCCGCAAAACTCTTTAATCATACCGCATATAACAACCAAAGATATAAAGTGCGGTAAGTATGTTATTGTTTGAACCGTTTTTTTAAAGGTTCTGCATCGTATTTCATTTAAGAAAAGTGCAAATAAAATCGCAGAAGGAAAGCAGATACACAAATCTAAAAAGCTAAGTGTAAGTGTGTTTTTTAATACCTTCCAAAAGCTCAAGTCGTTAAAAAAGTTAATAAAATGTTTAAAGCCTACCCAATTACTTCCCATAATGCCTTTTCTGGGAACAAAATCCTGAAATGCTATAATCGTTCCGTACATTGGTACATAATAGAATAATATGTAGTATAGTACTATAACGGAAATCATAGCATATTTTACTTTATTTCTTCTAAAATCATCTTTCAGTATTTTAGATAGCTTTGGCTTTAATGGTTTATTAAGCGTTATCGATTTTTCCATTAAAACTTACCTCCAGGTAATGAATTCCTCTAGTGATGATGTATACACAGCGACCCCCATCGCCATGTATACATCAATCATCACAAAATTTTATTTTGTACAGTTTTACATTATAATCTCATAATTTATCTTGCCTGATAACGATCATATACTCCCTGATAAATTTCTAAAACCCTTTCTATACCAAGCTCTTTGAGATGCGACATATACGTATCGTAGCTCTCTAAGCTTTCCGCGCCGAGCATATATTTGATATACATTTCATCAATATAGCTCTTTATGTTATTCATAAGGCTGTTAATTTCTGCAGCCTCTTCTTCATTAGGAAGCAAAACCGGAAGCAAATGCTCTTTCATATCTGTTTCGTTCCAAACCTTAAGAGCATTAATCTGTTCAGGATAAATCATTCTCTGAAGATACTGATCAGGGTCACTAATTCCGTAATATTCAATGGCATGTTCTCTTAAAATGCTGTTAACTTTTCCTGAGTTTAAAACCTCATCTGTTAAAACAGGCTTTCCATCTTTTAAGTTATAGGTTACTCCCTCAGTACCCCATTGCGAACGCAAGCGACCAGCATCTGTAAAGAACCAGTCCATAAATTTAGCAGCTAACTCAACATCATCACAATCTGCTGTTATAGCAGTCGACATCAATCCGGTATATTTGTTATCTGCCTGACCAAACTTAGGCTTATCTCCCTTATTTAATACAGGATACGAGACACCGACAAATTTTGCTTTTGGGTCTACCTTTTCAATCATCGGTTTAAATGACTCGATATCACCACCCGAGCCTAAAAATGCACCTGTTTTGCCACTGATAACTCTTGATTGTTTCATTGAACTATCTAAAGTTGCAATATCCTGGTCAAGCAAGCCTTCTTTATACCACTTATTAATAGTGGTTAAAAAGTCTTTCCACCCTTCTGAATAAGCACCGTGCTTAATCTTGCCGTCTTCTACATAAAAGTTTCTTAATTCGCCGTATGCACCACTTATAAATCCAGTCTGTGAAAAGTTCCAGTCAAGATACAATAGCGGTGTAACATTCTTTGCATCTTTAAACTTGGTTAGCATATTGTACCAGTCATCAATAGTTTCCGGAACCGGAATATTTAATTCATTAAGCCAGTCTTCTCTGATAACTGGACCTTGCCATGCATGACTATCTTTAAGATTCATATACGGAAATACGTAATAATTACCGCCATCAGTTTTAATCTGTCTGTCAACATCAGGGTTTTCTTTCAAAATTTTAGTCAAATTAGGTGCATATGCAGAAAATATATCATTAAGCGGAACTATATACCCATCGCTGATATATTTTTCAGGACCTCCGACTATTTTTTCGTTACCCCAGTCATACATAATCAAATCCGGCAAATCACCCGAAGCAACTAATAAATTAAATGCTTCGTCATATGCGCCACTTGCCGGACCGCTTATGTCTAAATCAACGCCGGTTTCTTTTTGTATTGCCTGATAAAAAGGCATATCCTCATAGCTGACATAATCAGTATGTACGCCTAAAATACACCACAAGGACAAAACTGCATCTCCTGTGTTAAGTGGGTAGGTTGTTCCGTATTTATTTTCTACCTCACCGATTGTACCTACTGTTTTAGGCGAAGCATCTTTTTTGCCGCAAGCGACTTGTGATAAAATTAAAACAAGACAAAGCATTGCCGCAAAAATTCTCCGCATTTTTTTACTCATAAAATCTCCTCCTTGAAATTAAAAAGTTTACAATTTTAGATTACCGCAACAAGACAAAAAAATAAAGAACTGATTTATCAAAAACCCCAGTTTTTATAAAATCAGTTCCTTACAATTTGTAAAAAAATATACACAAAACTAAAATGTCTGATTCTTGTACTGTCTCGGTGTAATGCCCTCATACCTTTTAAACACACGAATAAATGCCGAACCGTTAATATATCCCACTTCGCTTGCCACCGTTTCTGCCGATTCTCCTCTTGATAAATATTCTTTTGCTTTTTCTATACGATAACGGTGGATTGTGTCTAAAATACTTTCGCCCGAAAACTCTCGGTATTTTTTTGAAGCATATGATGGCGCATAGCCCAAGAACTGACCGATTGAATTTACATCAAGGTCTACTTTTCGATAATTGTCGTGAATATACGACACTACATTGTTGACCAAAGAGCGATCTGCAGAATTTTGTTCGCAAGCTTTCATGACTGCCTTTTCTAATTTGGCTTGAAGGTCTTCAGCCACATCATTTGTTGCATCAATTTCCATAAGAAGCTCTGTTGGTATAACACTACTAAGCACACCTAAAAGATTAGATATAAATGCTTTTATAGCAGCAGTTGAACTATTTGACGAAAACACATTTTTCCCAAATAATTCATCAATAATATCAACCGATGCTCTAAAATTGCCATTTCTTATAAAATTAATAAGCTTTTGCTCTGCCATTAAATCGTGCTTATAAATTTCTTTATTCTCTTTTATTTTATTAAAGAAAATAACCTGATTTTTTCCTGCTACAAACCTATACTGTAAGGCTGTAAGCGCTTCTTTATAGGAAGCAGGAACAGCTTTTTGACCTATTGCCGAATCAGAAGAAACTGCAAAAGTAAATTTAGTATTATAATGCGTTTGAAAAAACTCGACCATATAATCAATTACTTCTGACAATTTTCCCTCTTTATCAATGCAAGCATTATCAAAATTGACAACAAACGCCATAACATCAGGATTCATTAAAACAGAATATCCTTTTTGCCCCTCAGAATTAAGCAATTCTAAAAATACATTTTGAGTCGCAAACATCAATGTTTCTAATGGTAACTCTCCTGCATTTTCGTCATATTCTGTAGCATTTTCTACCTTGCACAGCACAACCATAAATGCATCAAAATCAAAACAAATATCATAATCATTCAGTTTTTCTTTAAATTCTTCTTCTGACAAAAATGAAATATTGCCCAAAAGCCAATCTTTTAAAAGATTTTTACTCATAATATTTTCATATTTTGCTCTTTCCTTGCTTACAGAATCAAACTGCTCACGAATAAAATCAAACTCATTCTTTATTCCCTCAGTCTTATGATTTTCTGCAAAGCCATCATTTTTTAACAACTGGTCTATCGGTCGGTAATTTCGTTTTAATAAAAATACTATCATAAAGCCAAGTGCAACAAAGAAAACAACTCCAAATATTCCCAGCCGTTTCATTACAATGAGTGAATCTTCATATATTTCATTAGGCACAATTACGATATATTTCCACACCGTAACCTCAGAGGATACTACACTCAAAAACATTTTTTTGCCTTTTTCAAGTTTTATAGGCACCGCATTTTTCTCTGATAACGAATCGTAAACAAAGGTTTCGTCATTAGAAAGACAGTCACCAAGCGATAATATTTTCTGGTTTCTGTCGTTTAGAATAATAAACTGCATGGATTCACTATCTTCAATCAGCCTAAAAAGCTCCATAAACCGCTCAGGTTTTAGCAGAATTACCATTGTAGCCGAAAAATTCCCCGAACCATTTATTGGCAATGGCTGAATTATAGCAATACTTTCCTTAGGCTCTATACCTAAAGATGACTTCGCAGGCATTGTAACGATAGTCTTTCTGACCGTTGATTCCATCAAACGACTCCACTCTTCAAAACTATAGTTGCCATCTGCATGTCTATATTCAAAAAAGGTTTTTGCATCATTTACTTCATATGCTGATATAACCGTATCCTGTTTTTTCAGATACAAGCAAATATCCTCTACATTACGGGAATAAAGAGCAAGATTTTTTCGTATATATTCAGCTAAACGATGACGTTTTAAGGGGTCCTTAGCATTATCGCCCTGAACAATACTTGTCATCTCGTCTTCAGTAATAGAATCTGCAATAAGCTGTTCAACCTTTAAAAGCTCTTCGTCCATTGTTTTTTGAATATTATTTAAAAAATAAGAATTTACTTTATCAATATCCTTTGTTACAACATTGCTGGCAATTAAATAAAAGATAAAGTATATTGTAAAAACAAATGAAATAATAGAAATGTACGAAACGACCATTTTTTTGAAAAAATCTCGTTTCATAAGTTGTTTGAATTTCATGTATATGCTCCTCCGTATATCCTTAAGCAAGAGTTTTATTTTTAATAAAATATATTACATACATAGATTACTGCTTTTCGGGGGAACAAAAGCAATTTTGATAAAAAATGTGATGATAAAAATGTCTAAACTGTACGATTAATAGTATATCACTTTTTTATAAAAAGTCAATAATCGTACCTGAATTAATTTAAATTCTTATTTATCTATATGCCTTAGTTTCTCCTTTACGCTATTAATATATAGTGCAAAAGGTAATATCACTATTTTTAACCAACCTATCTTAAACCTTGATGTTTAATAGCAACCATTCAGCATAAAAAATTGAACAAAACTTACTGGCCATTGAGTTTGGCCTATACTGAGCTCAGTCTTTTGTTATACAAATTTTAAAACTATACTTTAAAATTTATATAACATATAAATAATAATCTTCACCCACCTTTTGTAACATTAGGTAACGTTATATAAGCTATATAAGCAGGGGAAAAGAATAATACTACACCAATCAATACTAATTATAGTCAATAATAACTGGTTATTATTATACATTATATATTATAAAAATGCGTACTTGCATAGGAGGATTTCATTATGACTATACATACATTTCAGGTAAGCTCGTTGCTTACAAACGAAAATTTTTACAACATACAAAGAGATTTAAAAAGACAAGATCCAAGCAAATGGAAAGCTCTAAAAAACGGAATGCAGTATTGGGGGCTGTCCGACAAAGGAATTTTAATCAATATGCATATAATAAAGAAAAAGGGATTTTATTCATATAACATAATGTATAGAATATCAGCTCGACGAGTTATGGACAACGATAACTTCGTCGGGCTTTTTAATACAAAAAATTATTACGACCTCAATGAGAAGGTAAATAAAATATTAAAGGATAAATGCGCATCTTTACCTAAGCTAAAAAACTGTAATTTAAAAAGATTGGACTTTTGTGTTAACGCAGAGCTTGATAACCAAGAACAAGTCAAGGCATATATTAAAACAGCAAAAAGGTCGAATGTACCATCAAAACTTGAAATATTTGAGACGTATGATAAAAAATCCAAAAGAAAGAAACCTACCAAGGATGATTATACCGTTTGTTTAAGTGAATACATCGATATATCTATTTATAATAAATATATGGAAATGAAAAAAGAAAAAGACTGCGTATTTCCTAAGAGTGAATTGGATAGAGCTAAGAATATTGTAAGAATGGAAATCCGCTGCAAAGAAGGTAAAATCAAAGCTCTTAAAAAGAAATATAACATTAGCACCATATCAGATTTTATGATTCATGCCGACAAAATAGGCAACGATCTTTACAACTATTATTTGAGTAGAATTTTTAATAACGGTATGGTTTGCACCCTTAAAGATGCTTTAGCCAGAATAGATAAAAGCGGATTTAAGCCTGAAAACATAAACATTTTAAAAGAATTTATAGAAGATGCTAATAACTCCCGCAGTGTAGCTGAAACAGTTAAAACATATAAGGATATCTATGGCAAAAAGGAAGTTAATCGTATTTTATTTATGCTTGATTTGATTGATACAAACTATGTAACCGTTACAAATACCGTTAAAAAGCTTTTTGATAATGGTTATATCCCTACTCCATTAGAACTATATCAAGATTTCGTTAAATAATTTAATAATCGCAAATTAAAAATAGATAATAAAACTAATTACTATTCTATTGACTTTTCAAGCATTAGAAAGTATAATAATTATATAAATTTTAAATTCGAAGATTTTGATTTGTACGAAAAAATATACGAAAAATCACCCTTAAAATTATATAAAATTTTAAAAATATATGGAAAAGTTTTAAAATGTTTGCTATCGCAAACACCTACATTTTGCGACAGTGCAACGAGTTAAACGCCATATATAGTAGTCAAAAGTAATGTTCTTTTAAGTTTGGGATATTCCCCACCATGAAAAGTTTGGATAAATAATTTTATAAGGTAAGAAAAAAAGCATCTGACAGATGCTTTTTTTCTTACCTTTTTTTAAACCCCTCACCTCTTACCTCTCGTACCTCAGAAATTATTGTAAATGCCTTGTCGTCAATATCTTTTATTTTATCTAAAAGATGCGGAATCTCACGGCTTTTTACAATGCACATAAGCATTTTTCCATCTTTTTTATTGTAGCATCCATAGCTATAAATGGCAGTTACTCCCCTTTTTATGTCCTTTAAAATTTCAGCGGCAATTTTTT
>JAFQAG010000126.1 GCA_017416985.1 Clostridia bacterium | reverse complement strand
TTCCGAATATAAAATTCCAAAAATTTTCCTTGCTGTTTTGAGCGTCATTTTCATTCACTATACTTACCGTACTATCATATGACAACGAATTTGTTGTTATATTAGTTAAGTGTTGACCGACTTTAATTACAGCAATAATAAATGCAACACAAAAAATAAAGGCAAATAAAATTGATACTACAACCAACCAAACCTTATTTCTTATCTTTATTGGCGATTTTTTTACTTTAGGTGTTAGCGGTCGCATACAATATAAGCAAAAATCCGCCTCGTCTAAAAGCTCCGATGAGCAATACGGACACTTTTTCATTTAATTACCCCAATGTATCCAGCCCATACTCATAAAGCAGGCTGTTTATTTCAATAAGTTTATATCCCCTGTTTATACCAAAAGCAACAATACAGTCAAAAGGGGTCCTTACGTAAAGCTGCGCATAACCCGATTTTCTTAAAAGTAATTGAACCTCATCAAGCGGCAACCCCATACCTATTGCAATACACAAAAGTTTACTGCGGTCCGGTGTCCGACTGCCAGCAAATATCTGATAAGCATATATTTCGTTAATTTCTGATTGCTTTACCGCTTCGGATTTTTTAATGTTATACTTTTTAAGCAGAGCTTCAAGGTTTTCGTGAAGTTCTGTTTTTTCAATATTTTCTTGATTTTGAGAAATAAATTCTTTAAAATTAGAACATTTTTCAAGTTCTTTAAGCATTTCTGATGTATCTTTTTTCATAATTTCCCCTTCTTTTAGACAAAATTTTATCATAAATAATGCTTATAGTCAACATTAAGCAAAATTTTTAAAAATTAAGCTGAGCGCTTAGGACAAATAATGTCTAAAAATTTATAATACATATGAAGGTTAAAGATCATCTATTTTATCTGCAAGTGCCTTAACTGTAGATATAAAAACTTTTACCTTCTCTCCGTCCTTGCCCGCCAGCTGGGCGGAGATGCTTTTAAAAACAGAATTTATATCGTTTTGCGAATCAAAAAACAAATAATCCATACTAATATTTAATTCTTTTGATATTTTATAAAGGGTTTCAAGCGACGGTATTCGTGTTCCTCGCTCTATGTGCCCTACGTGCGCTGTCGAAATTTGACATATTTCACCTAATTTTTCCTGACTTAAATGACGTTGTTTACGCACCGTGCGAATTCTGTCACCTAAAGCAACATAATTTATAGTTTTATCCATAAAACTCACCTCACTGCTTTTAAGTATATTTTACTTCAATAAGCATTAATTATGAATAAACCAAAAGAATTAAAAGTTGACAATAAGCATTATTAATGCTATTATTATTTTGTGTTTGGGGGGGTGAATTATATATGAAAAAAGTAATTACTGTAGCGATGAGTGTTTTTTGTATGGCATTTATTCTATGCGGCTGTTGTGGTTTTATGGATATGGGTGCTATCTTGGATAGCGGACCAAGTGAGCAAATGTATATTGATTGTGCAAAGCAAATAATGAAGGAACGATTAAAAGACCCTTCCAGCATGTCGGTAAATGAGGCTTATTTGCATGAAAAAGACGATTACAATAACGGAATAGTGTATTTAGATTTTAGTTGCAAAAACGGCTTAGGTGGTGCCACAAGATATAAGGTTTATGTGTGCGTTCAACATCTTGATAGCGACGGAAATTTCAAAGTCAGTACCACCGCAGACTACATAGAAGTTGATAACGCCGAATATGAACCGGCTTATAATGCCTTTAAAAAATTAAATGGTTGGGGAGAACCTGACTCATAAAGGAGTAAGAAGTATGAAAAAAATAGTTTCTATAGCAGTATCAATTATTTTATTGTTGAGTTTAACAGGCTGTTGCATACCCTTGGATGATGAGTATAGCACAGATGATTATGATTACAGCAGTTATGATTATGACTATTCAAGCGATGACGACGACTCAAACTATCATAGCAGTAATAAGGAAATATCGGTAGAAGATATTAAAAATCATTTAAAAAAATCACTTGCAGAATTAGGTCTTGATAGCAGTTTTACCGAGGAAAAGACAGAGGAGAAAAACGATAAAACAATACATTCCTTTAAGTATTTAAATGGTCAAGTTACCGTTCAAATAGAAACATCAATTGGAGAAGATAGCATCACCGGCGTAGCTTGTTGGGCATTTCCATCGTCATTTGTTGCAACAGGAATGGGCGAAAGTGAAGCACTTAAATTTTCAGCCGTTTTATGCACATTGCCGTTAACTATTTTTGAAAATGATTCAGACGTTGACTCGTTATATCAAAAAATCGTTAATGATGGCACATCTTCAACCGATGATACAACGGCATATTGGGAATATGATAGTGAAACTTGTTCATATTCATTATCGGCAAATTCGCTTACTACAATGACTACTGCTAAACCGTTTTAAAAACATTAATCCGCTACTTAAATTAAGTAGCGGATTATTTATAGTTTTGAAACCAAATTTTCAATATTTTGAAATCTATGATTAGGGTCAATTTGTATGCATTTAAGCACAATTTTTCCAGCTTTACCCTTTGCTAATTTTTTACTTGGGTGAACACCTGTAAGCATTACGTTAAGCAACACACCAAGAGAATATATATCACTTTTTTCGTCGCTTTGAGAAATACCATATTGTTCAGGGGACGCATATCCTATTGTGCCTAAGATTGTCGTATCTACCTTCTTATTGTCACAATGTATTCGTGATGCGTTAAAGTCAATAAGTTTAATATTTCCACTACACTCAATCATTATGTTTTCAGGTTTTATATCTCGGTGAACTATATTGAGTTCTCGCAACGCAATAAGTGCCTGCGCCACACCTTGTATAATCTTTTTTGCACCGTGATAGGTATAATTCCCCTGCTCTAAAACTTGTGCAACGGTAATACCGTTAACAAATTCCTCTAATACTATTTGACCGTCTTCAAAAAGCAAACTGTCGTATACCGTCGAAATGTTTTGATGAGCAATGCTCTTTAATTTCTGGTATGCTAAAACCGGCTTCGGATAACTGCGAACTACAATATCTTTACCTTGCTTCTTATGACGCAACCGTAGAATTCGATTGCCGTTGTTACTTGAAAGAATTTTAACCACATCGTATTGCGTTAATATTTCATTT
>JAFQAG010000125.1 GCA_017416985.1 Clostridia bacterium | reverse complement strand
GCCAATTCCGCCACAGCCGCGCAACAAAAGCTATTATAGCACGATATGACTGTTTTGTCAAGCAAACTAACACTTTTCTTTATTATTAAATTAAAAAAATATAAAAAACCAAATTCAAACTCTTTATCAATAAATTACATATGCATACAGCCAAAGCCAAGTTTTCCTTTAATTTTATCAAAAGTCATATAAGCTCATCTTATCTATTGATTTTGCGATACTACACTAGCCCATTAAAATCTTCAGGTATTGGGGCATCAACTGAAATTTCTTCACCAGTTACTGGGTGAAGAAACGTTACTCTGCTACAATGCAGTCTTGTCCTTTCCCCAGATTGTACAGCTCCATACATACTGTCGCCATAAATCGGATGTCCTATATAACTCATATGCACTCTTAACTGATGCGTTCTGCCTGTAATGGGAAAAAGCTTTATTAAAGAAAGTCCATTTGTTTTTTTCATCAGCTCATATAGTGTAATAGCTTCTTTTCCGTCTTCAGAAATGTATCTTAATATTTCTCTTTCCTCTTTCTTTTTGATTGGAGCACAAATTTTTCCTTTAATATGCTCTGGGATTCCGTTTACAATTGCAATATATTCTTTTTTAATTTTTCCGTTTTTTATATCCTCACCCAACAACGACGCTACCCACGGGTTTTTTGCAATAATAACAACTCCAGATGTTTCACGGTCAAGACGTGTTATTATATGAATAGCCTCTTTACTACCTGTATAATATAGCACAGCATTTGCAAGTGTGTCATCTATATGAATACGTGAAGGATGCACAGGCATCGTCCCCGGCTTGTTCACAACGAGAATATCCTCATCCTCCCAAAGAACGTCTAAAGGAATATTGACAGGAATAATATTTTCTACATTTTTTCCCTTTATATTTACTGCAAGAATATCTCCTTCGCTGACTTTATCAATCACTGCTGCATGAGCACCATTTAGCATAATTCCGTTTTTCTCACTTTTGAGCCGTTTTATCAAAGCATCCGATATTTTCAGTTCTTCTTTTAGGACATAGTCTATTCTTTGCCCATGCATTGCAGAATCAATTTTAACACTTATTATCCTTGCCATATCAACAATAACCCTTTCTGCAATATTTGATACCTATTTCACTTAAATTATACTACAAAACAATATGCATTTTCAATATATATGCTAAAACTCCCTGCAAAATATATTGCAAGGAGTTTTAACATCATTATTTTGTTTTTAACAGTTCTTCTAAAAGTTCAGGATGCTTACTGATTAAAGCTTTTAATTTTTACTTATATATTCTCTTATGTAATCTTCAAGCAAATCAACGGTTTTTTCTATACCAAGCTTACTGCTGTTTATGCTTATATGATAATTTCTTGAATCTCCCCACTTGCCTTTACAATGACTGTTATGGTAAAGCTTTCTTTCCATATCTTTTTTTATTCTCATTTTATGTGCTTCTTCATCGGTTTTTAGTCCGTAAACTTCCTTTACTCGCTTAATTTTGCAGGGAGTATCACCCAGCACAAATACAGAAACAAGGTTTGGATTATGTGAAAGCATAGCCTCAGAACAACGTCCAACAACTACAAAAGATTCTCCTGCATCACCTTTTTTCTGCAGATATTCAAACTGCATTCTGAAAATGTGTTCAGAAAAAGAATTTGTATGTCCTTTTACCTTTTTTGTAAAGAATTTAAGTTTTGGCTTTTCCTCATATTTACGCAAATATTCATGGTCAACATTCTTTTCCTCTGCAATATGTTCAAGAAGATTATGGTCATACAATGGCAAATCAAATCTCTTTGCCAAAGCCTCAGCAATAATGTGACCACCGCTACCAAATTCACGGCCGATTGAAATAATTAACTGTCTATCCATATCAAAGCCTCCCGATTACAAGTATCTTACATAAATAATTGCGGTAGATATTACAAGAACTATAAAAGTAGCAGGGATTGCGTATTTACAATATTTGCCCCAACCTATAAAATGACCTTCCTGAGCCGCTGCAGAAATACCTACGACATTTGCAGATGCACCTATAGGTGTAGCACTTCCGCCAACATCTGTGCCCATAGCCAAAGACCATGAAAGTGTTCCGAGGTCAATACCTGTTGTTGCTGAAAGCGAAGATATAACCGGAATCATAGTTGCTGCAAACGGTATGTTGTCAACAAGCGCACTTGCGATGCCGGATGCCCATATAATTATACCCACAATAAGAAATTTGTTATCTCCGCAAATACTTACTATCAAATCTGCTAAAAGCTCCAGAATTTTTGTTTGTTCCAGACCACCTACAACGACAAAAAGACCGATAAAGAACAACAAGGTTTTATAATCTATCTTCTTTATAAGCATTATACTCTTTTTTCCTGCAAAAATCAAGGTAGCAATTGTTACTATTACACCAATAGCTGCAACTGTAAGTCCTGTCTGCGCATGAGTAACAAGTAAAACTACTGCCGCAAGGAAAATAAATGTACTTGCCAGAAATTCTCCCTTGCTCTTTATAGCCTCTGAAGGCTGCGGATATACAGCTTTTCCACGTGACTTTTCAGACTCTTTCAAAGGCTTACGGAAGCAAATATAGTAATAAACAATTACAAAAATTGCTGAAACCAGCGCTATAAATCCTGTATTCATTATAAAGTCAAAAAAAGAATATCCCAGAGATGTGCCAATGATAATATTTGGTGGATCTCCACACATTGTTGCAGAACCGCCAAGATTTGCACAGAATATCTCCGCCATAATAAGTGGAACAGGATTAAACTTTAATAATTTTGCAAGCTCTAAAGTTACTGCTGCAAGAAATAATATAACAGTAATGCTGTCAATAAACATCGCAAGCACCAATGACATTATCATAAAAGTTATAAGAATTGATGTGGCGCGGTACTTAACAAGCTTTGCAATGCCAAGACACAACCATCGGAAGAAGCCTGATTCACCCATACCTTCTACCATAACCATCATACCCATAATAAATACAATGGTAGCCCAGTTTATGCCTGACGACTCCTCGTGTGCCTGACCTGACTGATACCAGAAATTTAATTTAGCAAAACTACCTAAATTCAATACCTCATTTATTGCAGTAAAGCTATGCATGCACAATCCGAAAACTACAATCAGCATGAGGGCAGCGCTTAAAAGCGTAACAATATGCCTTTCGACTTTTTCTGATATGATTACCAAAAACATTACTACAAAAATCATAACCGAAAAAACCTGTGCGACTAACACTTTTGTCATCTCCTTAATAGCTATAAATTTAAACCTCATATATAATATCAAAGTCAATTTTTAGAGTCAAGTTAAAACTTCACAAAAATTGTCAATTTTTTAACAAAGGCCTTCCCTTCTTTATTAATTGTGCAAAAAATATGAATTTTTGCACATTTTTGTATGTTTATAATATTTCCACAAAAAAATTAACCACCGAAAACAAATATGTTTTCGGTGGTTTTGGGAAAGTAGAACCATAGAGATATTTTAATTTTTAATGAAATATCAACTTCGTTGATATGAAATAATTCTGACGGATTATGAAATATTTTTCTTGCAGAAAAATACGAAATACAATTTGCCTTTTCATATGCCGTAAGGCATATTTCATACACGAAGTGTATTTCATAGCGAAGCTATTTCACTTGCCAAAGGCAAATTTCATTGAAAAAGCCGAACAATATAGATGCATATATTAAAATAAGCTTTGCGAGAGCAAAGCCTCCTCAACTTCTTCCTTATTCACTATTACTTATTACTTTCCGAAAATCGACAAGTCCTTTTAGGGAATAGTGAAGAGTGAATAGGTAATAAGTAAAATCGACATTCCTCTGTCGAAGAATGTCGATTTTTGGCACCCCCGACCAGAATCGAACTGATAACTAAGTCTTAGGAGGACCTTGTTATATCCATTTAACTACGGGGGCATATCAAATTTTTATATATGTGCGGCGATGAGCCGCACATAGTTTTGTAAAGTTAATAAACTTGTCAGCAAATTTATATTTATTAAAACTTACTTATATATCCCTGCACAAACAAAAACAAAACAATTAAAGGAAGAATATATGTTACATAGCCTTTAATCCATTTGGGGAACTTCATTCCCTTTCCTGCATTGACTTCAAGCATAAAGTTGTCCCATCCCCAGCCATATCTGTTTGTGCAGAAAAACAGATAAACTAATGAGCCTAAAGGCGCAAGATTATTGCTTACAATAAAATCTTCTAAATCCATAATGTTTGTATTTGCGCCCAGCGGCTTAAAACTGCTCCACAAGTTAAAGCCTAACACACACGGGATTGATAGCACAATAATTAACACTAAGTTTACCAATACCGATTTTTTGCGTGACCATCCCCATAAATCCATAGCAAATGATAAAATATTTTCAAATACCGCTATAATGGTAGACAGAGCCGCAAACGACATAAATATAAAGAACAACGCTCCCCATATTCTGCCGCCTGGCATAGCATTAAATATGTTAGGCAGTGTCACAAACACAAGCTCAGGGCCACTTTTAGGATTAACCCCGAATGCAAAACACGCAGGGAAAATAATAAGTCCCGATAAAATTGCAACCAACGTATCTAAAACAAGTATGCTTATAGATTCGCCCATTAACGAGCGTTCTTTTTCTATATAACTACCAAAAATCGCCATAGAGCCTATTCCTATACCAAGTGTAAAAAATGACTGCCCCATGGCTGCTGATATTGCATTAAAAACACCCTGCTCTGCCATTTTTGAAAAGTCAGGCTTTAAATAAAAACTCAGACCCTCGCTTGCACCCGGAAGAGTTACTGCCCTTGCCACTAATACAAGCATTATTATAAAAAGGCTGGACATCATTATTTTGGTAATTTTTTCAACACCCTTTTGAAGACCTAATGAACAAACACCAAAACCAAGTAAAACAATTAAAACCATCCAAAACAGCATAACCAAAGGCTGAGTGGTCATTTCTGCAAAAATACTTCCAACCTTTGCAGTATCTGCACCTACAAACTCGCCCTGCGCCATTTTTACAAAATACAAAAGCATCCATCCGCCTACGGTTGTGTAAAACATCATTAAAAGATAGTTACCTAAAATTCCAAAATAGCTGAATATATGCCATTTTGTTCCTTTTGGCTCGAGCTTTTTAAATGATGTTGCAATACTTGCCCTGCTTGCACGGCCTACTGAAAATTCCATTGTCAGAATAGGCAATCCAAAAGCGAGCAAAAATATTAAATACATTACAACAAAAGCCGCACCGCCATACTGACCGGTAATGTATGGAAAGCGCCAAACATTACCCAGACCTATTGCACAACCGGCAGAGATTAAAATAAATCCCAGTCTTGATGAAAACTTTTCTCTTTCTTTCATTTATTTTACCTTATTAGTATTATTCGCCCTGTTCTTCTTTCATTTGCTGAAATTTAACTGCACAGTAAAGCGCACACTCAACACGTTTTTGCTGAAGTTTACAGCTCATTTCAAGCGGTTCGTTTATATCACCGCAGTATTTATATGCATTTGCAGGACATCCACCACTACAATAGAACTTAGCAAAGCAATCTGCACATTTGGGTTTTGTATAAACGTTTGAGCTTTCAAACATATTCTTTATTTTTTCGTCCATTGTGCCGGAAAATACGTCGCCCATTTTCATAGATTCATCACCAACAAACTGATGACACGGATATATATCACCATCAGGTGTTACCGCTATGTATTCATGACCAGAGCCACAACCTGAAAGACGTTTCGCTACGCACGGACCGCCCTCTAAATCAATCATAAAGTGGAAGAAATTAAAGCCCTTGCCCTCTTTTCTGCGCTTTACGTATTCAATAGCGAGCTTTTCATACTCGTCATAGATTGCAGGTAAATCTTCCTCCTGCAAAGCATAATCTTCTGTTTTTTCTGCTACAACAGGCTCAACTGATACCTGCTTAAAGCCAAGGTCTGCAAAATGCAGAACGTCCTCAGCAAAATCGAGGTTATGGCGTGTAAATGTACCTCTTACATAATAGTTATCTTGCCCACGAGATTCAGCAATATCCAAAAACTTACCGACAATGCTGTCATAACAGCCTGTGCCGTCAACTCTTTGGCGCATACGGTCGTTAACCTCTTTGCGTCCATCTAAGCTAAGAACAATATTAACCATATTTTCGTTAATATATTTTTTCTTATCTTCATCAAGCAAGATTCCGTTTGTAGTTATTGTAAAACGAAAATTCTTATTATATTTTTTCTCTTCTTCTCGAGCGTATTCAACTATTCCTTTTACAACATCAAAGTTTAAAAGAGGCTCTCCACCGAAAAAGTCAATTTCTATATTACGTCTGTTGCCAGAGTTTTTAATTACAAAATCAATTGCCTTTTTGCCGACTTCAAGCGACATTAACCCTCTTTGACCCTCGTAATTACCGGTTCCGGCAAAGCAATATTTACAGCGCAAATTACAGTCGTGTGCAATATGCAAGCACATTGCCTTTACAACTGAATTTTTGTGCCAGTGTTTTGCATATTCTGAATAAGGGTCTTCTGAGAACAACAAATCTTCTTTTGAAAGCTCTAATATATCTTCATATGCTTCTTTAAGCTCTTCTTGGGGATATTTTTTTGAAAGCTTTTCTAAAATATCTGTAGGAATTTCTTTTTGCTCAGGCTTTTTGCCTAACTCTTTAATTAAATCACGAGTCATATCGTCAACTTCGTGAACTGCACCGCTGTATACATCCAACACAATGTTAGTATTGTCAATAGTAAACTGGTGTATCATAAAAATTTCCATAGCCTTTCTGCCCACAAATATTAATTTAAAAAATACACACGCTTCTTATCGTGGGCAGATAAGGCGTATAATGGAAATTGTGCACATCGCCGTTTCGTGCCTTTTAGGCACGAAAACTCGGCGGTGCAATAAATTTCGCCGAAGGCTTTAACGTGATTTTTCACGTTAAATCTACCTCACAAAATATATTAATTAAACAAATATCGCACTAAAAGACAATATTCGTCTTTTTTCAAATTCATAAAAGCGAAAAAACAGGCGGCAACCGAAAGTCGCCGCCTTCGTCGAACTAAAGTCCGTTTTTTTCAGCTTAAGAGATTATACTCTTTCGCACTTCTGGTTAGCAACTGTGCAAGATGTTTTGCAAGCAGACTGACAAGATGTCTGGCATTCGCCGCATCCGCCTTTTTTCATACTCTCTTTAAGAGTTGCTTTGTTACAGGTTTTAATGTGTTTCATGAAATTCCCTCCATCTCTACCTTTTTCTTTTATTGGGCAGATTTATGCCCAAAATTCCGCCAATTGCACCGGCAAACATACTAATAACAGACATTATAATAATATATGCACTAAAATGAAAGCCATCTGATGCAAGAAACGAAAATGTGTACAAAATAATACTGTATAAAATTCCGGCAAGCATACCGGTAAGCCAACCTCGGCTTTTTACAGAACGTGATGCCACAAGACCTGCAGTCATCGCTGATAAAACAGCAGCAAGTATTGCAATTGTAGGAATCAGCATTTCTGAAACCGGGGTGTATGTAAGCAGCAGCGAAGCAAAAATCAGCACCGCCACCGTAAGTCCTAATGCCCACAGCATTGCTTTTGAAAATGCCGTAGTCGAAACCTTTACTGCTCCGGTATCTTTAACCGTTTTATACTCATTATTATACATATTAAAGCCCCCTAAAATACGATACAGATTTATTCTATATCTATTAAAGGATTGGCTAAAATATGCTAAAATCAATCAGCGCTTAACGGCTTAATAACTTCGCGAACAGCCCAACGTTCCATTGTCATAAGCTGTTTTTCGGTTTTTGTACCGGTTTCGATAACGATTTTTTCATCTTTAACTTTTGAGATTGTTCCAACAATTCCGCCAATAGTGATGATATTGTCGCCAACCTTTAAGTTAGCAAGCATATTCTTATTTTCCTTGTCACGCTTTCTCTGCGGACGAATAAGCATAAAATAAAATACAACCACCAACAAAATCATAGGAAGAAATCCCATAATCATTTCAACAGGTCCTGCCTGCTGTGCCGCTGTTTCAGCACTCTGCTGAGCAGTTTCTGCAAAAGCAGTTAACATATTTTGCACCTCCACTTAATAATAAATAATATCAATATATAATTATAACCTTTATTTACCATTTTAGCAAGTCTTTTTATAAAAATTTAATTTATTTTTATATATTTTAATGTTTTATAATTAAAAAGCATTGACATACAATTAAATAAGTGGTAAAATTTATATATTGATAGAGGTGCGTTTTTTATCAGTATTCACAGTCGATGGGTTCGGGACCTTTTAAGACCGTTTGATGAAAGGAAAAGACGCCGAAGATTCAGCGTTCCCGATGCGTTGTTTCTGGGGGTATGGTTAATAACCATATCACTGTCACCAGTAGATTACTGATGGAGTGCTATCTGCATTTACTTTTGTGTAATTTTGTACCCAAAGTAAATTTGTGTCGATTGCCGGGCTCCGTCGTTTCTGCGGGTTCGGCTTTACTTATGTTAATCCCGCTGCAAAAGCGTGGCGAATAATATAACAATTTACGTAATAAAATGTAGGAGGCTACTTAAGATGAAAAAATACAAAATTGCCGTTGTTGGTGCAACAGGCATGGTAGGAAGAACTTTTTTAAAGGTTTTAGAAGAAAGAAAGCTGCCGGCTGAAAGCTATACTCTTTTTGCATCGGCTCGTTCTGCAGGAAGCAAAATTACCTTTATGGGTGAAGAATATACTATTCGTGAGCTTAATGAAAGCTCTTTTGACGAAGGCTTTGATATCGCTCTGTTCTCTGCAGGCGGTTCAATAAGCGAAAAATTTGCTCCTATCGCTGCATCTAAAGGCTGTGTTGTAATTGATAACTCAAGCCAGTGGCGTATGGACCCAGAAGTGCCATTAGTTGTTCCTGAAGTTAACCCCGAAGATATTAAAAAGCACAAGGGCATTATTGCAAACCCGAACTGCTCTACCATTCAGGCAATGGTTGCTCTTCGTCCTCTTCAGCAGAAATACGGAATTAAACGTATCGTTTATTCAACCTATCAGGCAGTATCAGGCGCGGGTCTTGGCGGATATCAGGATTTAGAAAACGGAATCAAGGGAGAAGCTCCTAAAAAGTTTAATCACCCTATCTTTAACAACTGCTTACCACAGATTGACGTGTTCCTTCCTAACGGCTACACAAAAGAAGAAATGAAAATGGTAAACGAAACTCGCAAAATTTTAGGCGATAACAATATGAAAATTACAGCTACAACCGTTCGTGTTCCTGTATTTATGTCACACAGTGAATCTATTAACGTTGAACTTGAAAAACCATTTGATTTAGATGAATTAAAGCAGACCTTAGCTGCTGCACCTGGTCTTATTTTACAGGACGACCCAGAAAACGCAGTTTATCCGATGGCTGTTGATGCATCTGACAAAGACGAAGTATTTGTTGGTCGTATTCGTCGTGATGAAAGTGTTGAAAACGGCATTAATATGTGGGTTGTTGCTGACAACATCAGAAAAGGTGCTGCAACCAACACTATTCAGATTGCACAGAAATTGATTGAATATTGGGAGTCCAAATAAGATTGACTTACAGGAGGGCTTTATTATGTCAAAGAAAACTGTTTTTACCGGTGCTGGCGTAGCGATTGTAACTCCGTTTAACGATAGCGGTATAGATTACGATGCATTTCGCGGAATTATTGAATATCAGATAGCAAACAAAACCGATGCAATTATTGTATGCGGAACTACTGGTGAATCTTCAACAATGCCAGATGAAGAGCATTTAGCTGCAATCAAATTTGCAGTTGATACAGTAGCAGGAAGAATTCCTGTTATTGCAGGCGCGGGCAGTAATGATACCAAGCACGGCGTAGAGCTTTGCAAATCTGCTGAAAAGCTCGGCATTGATGGTTTGCTGTTAGTTACACCGTATTACAACAAAACATCACAGAGAGGTCTTTACGAGCATTATAAGGCTATGGCAGAGGCTGTAAAGGTCCCGATTATTTTATACAACGTGCCAAGCCGTACTGGTCTTAATATTGATGTTAAAACCTTGAAAAAACTCGCACAAATTGATAATATTGTTGGTATTAAAGAAGCTAGCGGAAACATTGCATATGCAACACAGGTTGCTGCTGAGTGCCCAGAGCTTGATATGTACTCAGGCAACGACGATATGATTGTTCCTATTATGAGTCTTGGCGGAAAAGGTGTTATATCGGTGCTTTCGAACGTAATGCCTGCCGAAACACATGATATTTGCGAAAAATATTTAACAGGCGATGTTAAAGGCTCTTTAGAGCTTCAGTTAAAGCTTTTAAAACTGGTTAAGGCTTTGTTTATCGAAGTTAACCCCATCCCCGTTAAAACTGCATTGAATTTAATGGGAATGAAAGCCGGACAGCTCAGAATGCCACTTTATGAGATGGAAGAACAAAATCTTGAATTTTTAAAAGAGGCAATGGCCGAGGTCGGCTTATTATAAGACAATAAATGAAATCCGCCGCAAGGCGGATTTCTTGTAAAATTAATTAATAAAAAAGAAGGAATATTAATGACAAATATAATTTTAAGCGGCTGTAACGGCCGTATGGGTCAGGCTATAAGCAGATTAGTAAGCGAATCGGCAAATAGCAAGATTGTTTGTGGATTTGACATTAACACGGCTCAGTTAAACGACTACCCTGTTTATAACAACTACTCAGATTTTAACGGTACGGCTGATGTTATTATTGACTTTTCAAATCCTGCTAATTTAGAAAACATTATTAATTACGCCACCAAACACAAACTGGCAGTTGTAGTTTGCACAACAGGTCTTTCAGAAGAACAAAAAGCATTGCTTGTTAAAACTTCTGAAATTATACCTATATTCTACTCTGCCAATATGTCACTCGGTGTAAATCTAATAATTGAGCTTGCATCACGTGCAGCAAAATTATTAGAGGGCAGCTTTGATATAGAAATAATCGAAAAACATCACAATCAGAAGCTTGATGCGCCAAGCGGTACTGCTCTTGCGATTGCAGATGCAATATCTGAAAGCTTAAAAGAATCTCCTGAATATGTATATGACCGCCATGCTGTACGTAAAAAGCGTGACCCGAAGGAAATCGGCATCCACGCAGTACGTGGTGGAACTATCGTTGGCGAACACAGTGTTATTTTTGCAGGAAATAACGAAGTAATTGAGCTTAACCACTCCGCTACATCCCGTGAGGTTTTTGCTGTAGGAGCAATAAAAGCCGGTATTTTCTTAGCTGGTAAACCTGCAGGAATGTATAGTATGAAGGATTTGGTGAACGAAATGGCGTAAAACAAGGCTATTGTATTTAGCGCAGAGCATTCAAAGACTAATAAAAAGAACTTCGCAAATATTTGCGAAGTTCTTTTTATTATAAGATAGCAATTAATTTTAAGTAAGCGGATTTAACTTACCATCCCATATAAATGCTTTAATTGTTTTTGTTCTTAAATCCGATTCGAAGGAGTTAGTTTCTTCAACCGTGTC
>JAFQAG010000124.1 GCA_017416985.1 Clostridia bacterium | reverse complement strand
TATTCAGGCTTATCCTCACGGTCACGACCCTTTCTTTCTGCCTCGAAATATCTTATTGGTGTGAACTCTTTTTCGGCAGATATTTCTTTAATGTAGTCAGTTATGCCGTTTTCATATACATATTCTGTCATATCCCAGCCGTCAGAGGTCTGGTTGTACAGAATAAATTTAAGACCGGCATTTACAACAGCCTGTTTTTTTAATATGTCGTGAAAATATTCAAGCGGAATGTTTATATCGGTAAAAACATCCATATCGGGTCGCCAGCGGATAGTTGTTCCCGTCTGCTTTGAGCGGGTGGGCTCAATCATAAGCTCGCCCACCGGCTCACCTTTTTCAAAATGCATTTTATATTTGTTACCGTCACGCACAACCTCTGCATCCATATACGATGAAGAATATTGCGTCGCACAAGTACCCAGACCATTTAAGCCCAAGCTGTATTCATAGTTTTCGCCACTGTTGTTCTGATATTTTCCGCCTGCGTAAAGCTCGCAGAAAACCAGTTCCCAGTTATAGCGTTGCTCTTTTTCGTTAAAGTCCATCGGTATTCCACGACCATGGTCTTTTACCTCGATGGATTTATCCATAAAACGAGTAATTTCAATTTCTTTTCCGTATCCCTCACGAGCCTCGTCAATGGAGTTTGACAGTATTTCAAAGAACGAATGGGCGCAACCCTCTATACCATCCGAGCCGAAAATAACACCGGGACGTTTTCTGACACGGTCAGCGCCTTTAAGTGAAGATATACTTTCGTTACCGTACTCTTTTTTTGCCATTCGTACTCTATTCCTCGCTTTCTGCCGTTGATTCTTCTACAATAGTTTCGCCCTCTGCGGTAGCGGTTTCAGCATTTTCTGTTGTTTCTGAAGTTTCTTCCGGTTCTTCTTCCTCTTCTGTAATGGCTAAGCTCACAACCATAACATCGTCATCTAAGCGCATAAGTCTTACGCCCTTGGTTAAACGGCCGATTCTGCTGATTTCGCTTGTCTTCATACGAATAACCATACCGTCAGAGGTAATTAACATAACATCATCAGTTTCTGCTACAACCTTTATGCCGGCAATGTTACCGGTTGATGATGACAGACGGTATGTATTAACACCCTTACCGCCACGTGTTTGTGTTTTATATTCATCAAGCGGAGTTTTCTTACCATAACCTTTTTCAGTTACAACCAAGAGGTCACCGCCCTCTGATGCCATACTCATACCAACAACATAATCATCAGATGCAAGCTTAATACCACGAACACCGTGTGATACTCTACCCATCGGTCGAACATCCTCTTCGTTAAAGCGAATGCACATTCCACGATAGGTGCTGAGCATAATATCGTTTGTTCCGTCAGTTAAAGCTACGTTAATAAGCTCATCATCATCTTCAAGAACAATGGCAGCCAAACCGCCTTTTCTTGCAGTATTATATGCCATAAAGTCGGTCTTTTTAACAACACCTTTTTTAGTGCCGAAGAACAGATATTTACCCTCTTCAAACTCTTTTACAGGGATAGCAGCAGTAACCTTTTCATCGCTGTCAAGCTGCAGAAGATTTACGATTGCTGTACCCTTTGCGTGTCTTGACACCTCAGGGATTTCGTATGCCTTTAAGCGATACATTTTACCCTTTGATGTAAAGAACAGAACGTGATTGTGAGTTGAGGTAATAAACAATCTTTCAACGAAATCTTCTTCACGGGTTGTTATGCCTGAGATACCACGACCGCCTCTGCGCTGTGATTTGTAGGTATCAACAGGCAGGCGCTTGATATAACCGAAGTGTGTAAGAGTAATAACCATATCCTCTTCTTCGATTAAATCCTCGATATCAATTTCGTCAGCCGAATCTAAAAGCTCAGTCTTTCTTTCATCACCGTATTTATCACGGATTTCAATAAGCTCTTCTTTAATTTGTTCCATCAGCTTGCCTTTATCAGAAAGCAACAGATTGTATTCTTTAATTTTTTCTGCAAGCTCGTTATACTCTGCCTCGATTTTTTCTCCGTTTAATCGCTGCAACTGAGCTAAGCGCATATCTAAAACGCTCTGAGCCTGAATATCTGACATACTAAAGCGTTCCATCAAGCGTTCTTTTGCATCGTCATAAGAATTTCTGATAATCTGAATAATTTCGTCAATATTATCGAGCGCAATTCTTAAACCCTCTAAAATATGCATTCTTGCTTCAGCTTTTGCAAGGTCGAATTTAGTGCGTCGTGTTACAATTTCCTCCTGGAAATTAATAAAGTGGTCAAGCACTTCCATAAGACCCATAGTTTTAGGTCTTCCGTCATGGATAGCAAGCAGGTTAACCGAAAAGCTGTCCTGAAGTCTTGTAAACTTATAAAGCTGATTTAAAACAACATGCGGATTTGCATCACGTT
>JAFQAG010000123.1 GCA_017416985.1 Clostridia bacterium | reverse complement strand
TAGAAGATGTAAAAGAGGTATTTGATGCAGCTCTTTTAGCCGCGCAAGAATATGATGAAAAAGAAGACGATGACGAAGGCTCATTCAGCGGAGGTGGCGGTGGTGCCGGCGGAGGCGGAGGAAGCAGCAAAGATAGCCGCATTCCGATTGCCAAGGTAGAAAAGGCTGCTGAATCAACAATGTTTAAAGATGTTTCTCATGTTTCGTGGGCAAAAGAAGCAATCGAAACCTTTGCTAAAAACGGCATTGTTTCAGGAACGGGCAACAACAACTTCTCACCTGATGCAAATGTAACCAGAGAACAATTTGTAAAAATGCTTTTAGGTACATTTGGCATAAGCGCAAACAATGTCGAGAGCGTAACAGATTTTTCAGATGTTGATAAAAACGCATGGTACTATAAATATGTACACACGGCCGTAAGCATGGGCTTAGCATCGGGCTATGGCGACAGCTTTGGTGTGGGTGACTTTATAACAAGAGAAGATATGTCTGTAATGATTTACAAGGCGGCTGCACTTAAAAAAGTAGCAATTAACGCAATAAGCGAAAATGCACCATCTGATTATGCAGAGATTTCTGCATATGCACAAGAATCGGTTGACGCTTTATACAAAGCAGGAATAATAAACGGTGTCGGCGACGGAAAGTTTGCACCAAAAGCAAAAGCAACAAGAGCGCAGGCAGTTAAGTTACTTTACGAACTATGGAGGGTTGCTAAATGAAAAAACGACTAATATCACTATTTCTAGCCGTATTAATGGTTTTGGGAACGTGCATTTTTGCAGTTGCCGAAACACAGGAAAAATCTGACGAATTTGAGTTTTTATCGGTTACGGGCTTCGGTTTGGATTTATCAGAACCCGAAAAGCTTTTAACTCGTGCGGATTTGGCAAAGTTAGCAATCAATCTTAAAGGCGTATCAATAATTAAAGATGGCGATGCGGTATGCTACGATGTTCCTAAAAAGCACTGGGCTTTTCCTGTTGTAAATACAGTAATGCATTATGGATTAATGGGACCTGGTGCAGACGGATTGTTCCATCCTGACAGAACTGCAACCGTAATGGATGGCAGCAGAATTTTAATGGGCCTTTTGGGCTATGATGAAATCGGCAAGGCTGCAAATTGGAATGACAGCACTTACTATAACAAAGCCCGTTCGTTAGGCTTGTTCAGAGGAGTTAAAGACACTAAAGATGGTCTTACTATTCGTGCCTTAGCCGGTATGGCGATAAATATACTCAGCATTCCTGTTGCCAAGGTAACAAGCATAGAGGGCGATGCATCACAATATGCAGTAGACGAAAAAAATACATATATTAAAGAAAACTATGGTTACGAAATCATAGAAGGAGTTGTTCAGGCTGTTGGTGAACAGACTTTAAGCGGAATAGCTAAAGTAAATAAAAAAAGTATTAAAATTAATGGAAACACATACAACGCAAAGGGTAAAAATTATTTAAAATATCTAGGTATGGACGTAAAAGCTGTTGTAGACCCTGAAAGTGGTGTGGTTCTGGCGATAAGTGCAGATGCTGATTATGAAGAGCTTGTCGTTCCTGCAAAGGATATTTTAAGCTATGAAAACTTTGAATTCAAATATCTTGATGAAAAAGAGAAAGAAAAAATAATTGATGTACCAAAGGATTGCGAAATCGTTTTAAACGGACAGACTGTAACTAAATATAACGAAAACGATTTTATGCCGATATCAGGTGAAGTAAGATTTGTTGATAAAGACGATGACGGAACTTATGAAATGGTATATATAACCTCTGATATCTATTTAAAGGTAAATGGTATATACGAGGGTGAAAGACTTATTGACGCTGTTACATCGCAAATTATTGAACTAGATAGCGTAAATGTTCAATGCGTAAAAGACGGAGTTGC
>JAFQAG010000122.1 GCA_017416985.1 Clostridia bacterium | reverse complement strand
GTTAAAACAGGCTCTATATATGCTTGCATAAGTGTTCCTGCTAAAACTATTGTAAAAATAATCATTATGCTAAACAGAAATCTTAACATTTGTTTTTTTATATTGCACCTGTCGTTTTTTAATATAACGCAAAACCTTAGGCAAAATACAATAAGCACAATATAACATGGCAAGATGAATATTATATGAGGTATTATTGCAGTTAAAACTAAAAGCAAAGCAGAAATACCATAAATTTTAAATACAAATGTAATAGCAAAGCCAAAGGCAAAACCTATGCAGACTTGGCTAAAAGCAATAAACGGCATGCCGATTATCATAACAGAAAAAACTGTTAATGCACAAAATATAATTGCGTTTGTTCTTAGCGCACTAAGCATTATAAGCTTAGAGTCTGCACCAGACTCTAAAAAGCTGACAAAAAAATCTTCAAAATATAAAGTCAGTTCTTTTGCATTTAACTCCGGCAAGGAAAAAGCGCACACGACAGCTAAAACAGCTCCGCAAAAAAGAGCCGCTGTACTAATGCCGTAGTACGCAAAATTATCCTTAATATGAAATAGTATTCTATTAAACAATCTTTTCAGCAAATTTATCCCTCATCTCTATAATATTGGTTGTCCAATATTAAGATATGAATAAATGTGCTGTAAAATTACTTTAAATTATCGAACGATATTCTGGTCACGACCAGGACCAACACCAACCATACTTACACGACATCCGCAAAGCTCTTCAACTCGCGCAACGTATTTTTTAACATTTTCAGGTAAATCGTCGTAATTGCGAATACCGGTTATATCTTCATCCCAGCCTGCAAGCTCCTCATAAATCGGTTCACATTTAGCAAGCTCGGTAAGACTTGCCGGAAAATCGTTGATAACTTCTCCATCTTTTAAGTATCCAGTACAGATTTTAAGGACAGGAATGCCCGTTAAAGTATCAAGTTTGTTAAGAACAATGCTTGTAAGACCGCTTGTTCTTACACCGAATCTTCCTATAACAGCATCAAACCATCCACAGCGACGTGGACGACCGGTTACTGTACCAAACTCATGACCTACGTTTCTTATAGTATCTCCAACTTCGTCAAACAGTTCGGTCGGGAATGGTCCTTTACCAACACGTGTGATGTATGCCTTCATAACACCAATACACTCATCAATCATAGTTGGTCCGATACCTGTTCCGATACATACACCACCAGAAATCGGGTGAGATGATGTAACATACGGATATGTTCCAATATCAATATCTAAAAGTGTTCCCTGTGCGCCTTCAAACAGAACTTTTTTACCAGCTTTTATGGCATCGTATAAAATAACTGTTGTATCTGCAGCGTATTTGCGCAATCTTTCTGCATACTCTAAGTATTTATCAATAAAATCATCAGGATTAATTGCTTCTGCTTCATAAACCTTAGTAATGAATTTATTTTTAATTTCTGTATTTTCTTTAGCACGTGCAATAAAAATATCACGGTCTAACAAATCGCAAAGGCGAATGCCTATTCTTTCTGCTTTATCCATATAGCACGGACCAATACCGTTTTTAGTTGTTCCTATATCGCCTTTACCACGTGCTTTTTCCATCAAGCCGTCCAAAACTATGTGATACGGCATAATAATATGTGCACGATAATCAATTTTAAGATTATCTGTATTTACACCTTTAGATGTAAGCATATCAATTTCAGATAAAACAACACCAGGATCTACAACAACACCATTACCTATTATACAGGTAGTATTTTTTCCTAAAATACCTGACGGTGTAAGTCTTAATTTGTATTCTACTCCATCAGCTTCGACGGTGTGACCTGCGTTATTTCCTCCCTGAGAACGCACTACAACCTCGGACTGCTGTGCTAAAATATCAATAATTTTTCCTTTACCCTCGTCGCCCCACTGTG
>JAFQAG010000011.1 GCA_017416985.1 Clostridia bacterium | reverse complement strand
TTTACCGGCATGGAAGGGGCAGACTTTGGGACGGTCTGCAAGCGTCATACTAATATTTTCTAATCATTGAAAAAGATTGAAACAATGGGGTGAACAGTCCCACTATTTCTTTTTTTAACGAAAGTATATATAAACCGGCAAATCGGAAACCGGTAAATATCGTTTGCACACCTTGCGATGTGCTATAAATAGAAACATTCTTTTATCGCCCTGTTGTCGCCTGTCACTCTAAAAACATACGAAAAGAGGTCAATAATTATAAAAACCGCTGAGCTAGGACACAGCAGAATTTAACGATACAAGGCAGACTATTAGCGGTCTGCCAGCGCAGAGGAAAATTATCTGATAACTGAATCAGACTATATAACACTGCAATAGCAGGTTATAGCAACGAAAGGCACAGAACGGTTGATTAATCCGCTCTGTGTTAGGTTCGGTTTTTTAGTTCCAATGAACAGGGGGAAACTCTAACCCCATATAGATACCAACCGCATAAGCGGCAGAACAAGTTTATATATATACCATCCATAACAGGAAATTTAATGTTTTGAACGGCTTTCTTTAAGTCCTCAAACTAGGAGGTCTAAAAGGTAGAGAAAAACTTTCATCTTCTAAAACGCTTCGTTACATTCTTTATATATCCTTCATAACAGGAAATTTGATGTTTTTGGGATATGCGTTTTAGGTCTCCAATTAGGAAGCGTTACCGGCACTCTTAAAAAATCATCTTAAAATCGTGACCGTTACATACTTTATCTTCCATTCATAGACGAAAATTTGATAAATTATAACGGCAGCTTTAAGCGCTCAATTTAGGGTCAGTTACAGACGGTCAAAAAAATTCATCTTTTAAAACGCTTGCTAACATTCTTTTATCTTCCCTTCATAACAGGAAAATTAATGTTTTTTCTTAATGTCGTGTAGACCTCAATTTAGGAAGTCTTGCAGACACAGAAAAAATATCATCCTAAAATGGTGCTGACTTCATCTTGTTATATACCATTCATAACAGGAATTTTAAGGTTTTCTTTTAGCGGCTCTAAACCCTCAAAGATAGAGTGGTTAACGACAGTGAAAATAAATCATCTCCAAAAACGCTTGCTAACACTCTTTTATCTTCCCTTCATAAACGATTTTTTGATGTTTTTTATTGGTGTCTCTAAGCCCTCAAAGTAGGAGGGTCAAAACGAAGTCAATAAAATTCATCTCGGTTTGCTAAACGGAATTTTTGCGTTTTCTCTCCATAAACGAAATTTTGTGTTTTCGTCTATGTCTCAATTAGCGCCCCTAATAGGGGGAGTTACAGACAGTTAATAGAATTCATCTTAAAATTGATAATTCTACCAAAGAAAAACCGCCCCAGGCAGTTACCCCAGGGCGGATATTGATAATGGCTTTATGAGTGATACTTAGATACTCTCTTGACTTCATCAACCTTCTTCAGCAAGTCTAAAAGTGCGTCGTGTTCCTCGTGCGTCCACAGCACAGCACGCAAGCCGGAATAGGCGGTACACATTTTAGTCAAGTTTGTAATGTCGTGTCCCTTCTGAGCGTTCAGGGCGATATACTGTTTAAATGCTGCTGCGTCTTTGTCACGGTTGCTTGTCCAATCCTTGTTAACAAGCAGCTCCACACCAATAACTACATCAGTTACAAAATTGGTATGGTCTGCAAAGAATGCCTCAAGGAAGTAACTAGCACCGCCAACCAGGGAGGGGGGCAAAGTTTCAACTTCCGTAATTTCCTCAATGTCGGCTTGTGCAACATCGAACAGCGCCGCTTTGACATCTTCCGGCAGATAGTCGCCATTAAAGGGAATCACAACGGAATCAATACAATCTCTTGCGGCGGCGATTTCCTCATTGGTGAATGTAGGAAAAGGAAAGTCAGAGCCGACATAATCAATGGTATCTGCTAAGAGGGTTTTATTAGCCAGATATTCGGTTAGTCCTGTGAGTTTAAATAGTTTCATTTCTACATCTCCATTTTTTATAGTTTAGCGGGAAAAGATATTGTTAAGTTCTGCTTTTACTCTTGCCATGGTGCTGGTATCAAGCAACCACCATTCCGCAACAACAATAGTATCGTGTACATTGCTGCAATGCTCTGGAATCTCGCGGTAATAGGTAACATGGAGTCTTTTACCATCAACCAGAAGGTTAATAGAACAGTGGTCATTATAGAAATTGACACGCTTAACGAATGTCAGAATACCCATAGACTTAAGCGTTGCAATCTCATTATCGCCCATCTCAATGTCAAGGCTTTTTTCTCTGAGCTTGCCGCCGTGGGCATCTCTTGCGCAGAGGCAACAATTAACCTTGCCGCTGGTCTCACGCTTGACCACAATTAACCACTCCAGCTTGATTTCCTCATAGCGGCTAACGCCGTGGTCATACCGAAAAGCCAGCTCCAGTACGTTTCGCATAAAGTCCGGTACAAAGTTTTCTGCAATGCTGTAATAAGTGTAAGTGCAGTTCGGCTTTACCTGCTTTTTGGTTCTCTGGGGAGCAAATAGATTAAACATAGTACCGTCCTCCAATCAAAGCGCATATTCTGCGAATGCTTCAACCAAACCACGACTTTCAATCTCCGTCCAAAGTTTGGTTAAGTTTGCGTCCAGTTCGTCGATGATATAGCCAGGGAATGCAAGGTTGATAGCCTTGTTGAGCTTTTCCGCCGCCTGGACGGTCTTATTAAAGAGTTCCTTTTGTTCCATGCTGACATCCTCCGTGTGTTTTGTATTCGTTTCGGTTTTGCGTGCTAGCAAGAACAAAATACACTATACCGTTTCAAAAGTCAATATGTTAATTGTGAATAATTTGTAAACAATGAAACGGAAGTATTGACAAGTCAGAACAATTTATGTATTATTTTTAAATATGGCAGTAGTAAATCAGTTACGACTAAACGAAAGCGTTTCAAATGTGTTCTAAGCTATTTGTTTCGTTAGAGTGTAAGTTGTTGTCCGAAAAATAAAAACGGCTCTGGCGGCTTCTGACAGCCTAGCAGAGCGGTTTAATGTGCTTATTCCAGGACAGCGGTACAAGCTGCCATTGTTCCAAAACTGCATCTCCTTAACAAGAAGATACTAATATGTATTATAAGTAAGACTAGTCTTATATTCTATGAGTTAATATAAGACTCTTATTATAAGAAAGACTCTTATTATAATATTAACTCATGCAAATCAAAACCAAAGACAGGGAGGGTCATTATGTCACAGTTTTTAGAAATGCCACAGCATGACGGCAGCGACAATTTAACTAGACTGCTGGTTAAGGCTATGATTAAGCAGCGCAAGACTACATTAACCAAAGTTGTAAAGACTTTAAACGAGTTACACCCTGACCGTCCGACAACAACACAGAATATTAGTAACAAGCTAGCCCGTGATTCTTTGAAATTGGTTGAATTCGTGGAAATAGCTGAAGCGTGTGGTTATGCTTTCCGTCTGGAAGCTATTGACGGCAAAGAAGTAAAGCAAACCACCGCAACGGCTCCGGTAAGCCGGAGTCCGTTACAAGACAAGTTTAAAGCATATTCCGCCTATGGTTATGCAACTGTTGAGTCTCCCAATTATGGGCATATCGTCATTGCAGGTAAGCAAGCCGAACAAGCGGCAGAATACCTAAGAGAACATATTGACAGTGATATGACCGATGCAGACGAGCTTGTATTGTGTAACATCGTCAACAACCGATTCTCTGTTGCTGCGAAACCTTCCAGCGGAAAGAATAACACTAAATACACCATTGTATAACGAATTATGGGCGTGGCTTTCTGCTATGCCCATTTTTTATTAATAAAATTCTGT
>JAFQAG010000121.1 GCA_017416985.1 Clostridia bacterium | reverse complement strand
TAATTTTATTTTATCCTAAAAGCATCTTAAAGTCAATTTGTATATTGATTTTTTGCCTTATTTTGTGTAAAATACTATTGACTACATATAAAGGAGATAATTAATATGCAAAAGAGCAGAGTAGAATTGGCAATAGCTAAGCACGATAAAGGCTATAACTGCTGTCAGGCGGTTGTTTGCGCTTATTGTGATATGTTTGGAATAAAAGAGCAGGAGGCCTTTCGTATGACCGAGGCATTAGGACTTGGCTTAGCAGGTCTTATGGAAACCTGCGGTGCAGTAAGCGCAATGATGATTTTAGCGGGTCTTAAAAACAGCGATGGAAATATGGAAAATCCTACAACAAAGCGTTCAAGCTATGCACTGGGCAAAGAGCTTGCGGATAAGTTTAAAGAAATGAACAAATCTATTGTTTGCCGCGAATTAAAGGCAGGTCCACTTCGCAGCTGCAGCGGATGCATAGCAGATGCCGCAAAAATAGTTGAAGAGGTATTGTTTGCTGGTGAGTTTGAACCGTTTGATGGTGAGATATTATAAAAAAATAACTGTTGCTAAAAGCAACAGTTATTTTTTTAATTATGCTTGTATGTTTTCAACATACTTTCTGATATCTGAAAGATTAGCATATGACTTAGCTTCATTTCCGTCTACAACAACTAATGTCGGAGCCTGCTTAATGCCAAACTGATTTACTAATGCTTCGTTTTCTTCTGCATCCATCTTTTCAAAGGATACATCAGCACGTGCAAGCATTGCATCTGCCAGTTTGCAGTTAGGGCAGGTTTTGGTGGTAAACAGATAAACGTGTTTGCCGCTGTCGCTTACTGCACAAGCTGGAGCATCGTTTGCTGCTACTTTTACACCCTCGTGCGTAAGCTTAGAATTTTCAATGTCATAAACCTTACGGTCGTTAAATTCCTGAGTTTTTCCGTCGTTCCAGTTCTGAACAGGACGATAGTATCCTGTAATACGGCTATATACCTCTGCGGTTTCTCCGCAATGCGGACAAGTGTACTGCTCACCTGCGAGATAGCCGTGATTCTTACATACTGAATATGTCGGTGACAATGTGTAGTACGGCAAACGATAGTTGTTTGCAATCTTTTTAACAAGATTTGCAGCAGCTTTCCAGTCAGGGAGTTTTTCACCCAAGAATGCGTGGAATACTGTACCTGATGTATAAAGTGTCTGCAATTCATCCTGAACGTCAAGAGCTTCGAAGATATCTTCTGTATATCCAACGGGAAGATGTGAGCTGTTTGTATAATATGGTGTGCCGTTTTCGTTTGCTGTAATGATTTCAGGATAACGAGCCTTGTCGTGTTTTGCAAAACGATAGGTTGTTGATTCAGCAGGAGTTGCCTCTAAGTTATAAAGGTCGCCGTACTCTTCCTGATAATCAGACAGGCGTTCACGCATATGATTTAAAACATCCTGAGCAAATTTCTGAGTTTTTGCACTTGTTAAATCTTCTTTCAACCAGCTTGCATTTAAACCAACCTCGTTCATACCGATTAAGCCGATAGTAGAGAAGTGGTTGCTAAAATCACCAAGATAACGTTTGGTATAAGGATAAAGTCCTTCTTCTAAAAGCTTAGAGATAATAGTACGTTTAATTTTTAATGAACGAGCCGAAATATCCATAAGCTTGTCTAAGCGACGGTAAAAATCTTCTTCATTTGCAGCTAAAAATGCGATTCTTGGCAAGTTGATGGTAACAACACCAACAGAGCCTGTGCTTTCACCGCTACCGAAGAAACCACCTGATTTTTTACGCAGTTCACGCAGGTCTAAACGCAGACGGCAGCACATACTACGTACATCGCTTGGTTCCATATCGCTGTTGATATAGTTTGAGAAATACGGAGTACCGTATTTTGATGTCATTTCAAATAAAAGCTTATTGTTTTCGGTTTCGGACCAGTCGAAATTACGTGTGATGGAGTATGTCGGGATAGGATACTGGAATCCGCGTCCGTTAGCATCGCCCTCAATCATAATTTCTAAGAATGCCTTGTTAACCATATCCATTTCTTTCTGGCAATCTTTGT
>JAFQAG010000010.1 GCA_017416985.1 Clostridia bacterium | reverse complement strand
GATACATACGGAATTTTGTTTTACAAAATTCCTAAAACCCTGCGGCTTTTGCGGCTTTTAGCCGCTGTATCAATTGACGGCGTCGTAAAAAATGCCATTGCAAGCAAGCATTTTTACTCCTGGTAGAATTGATGTATAAATAGGTTATTGGTTTTAAATAAGAGAAGGTCGGACATTGTCGAAAGGTTGAGGAAAATGATTATTTACAGAAAAAAGTTAATTCTCAAAATAATATTAGGTGTTTTTTCGATTGTGTTTCTCTTGTTAGGGATGTGCTTGTCTGCTAATGCGCAAGAAAGTATCAAAGTATATAACAAAGACAAAGAAGTGGTGCTTTCGCACGATTTGTTTAGTTATGATGAACAATATTACTTGCATCTTGATGATTTGGGGCAATTAGGGCTTAGTGTTAATAAAGAGAATGGCAAATACACTATTACATCGGCGGATGGTTTAGGGGTAGAAAGAACACTTATTATAAGTCCGAAAACGCTCAATACAGATTTTGTTATAACACCGTTGGCAGAAGAGGTGTCATCAGAAGAAAATACTATCTCTGTAAAAACTGTAACATGTCACTTCGCTCTTACGCCGCGTTCAACGAAAAAAATAGGATATTCAACAGGTTTTGAGCAGGAGTTTCCATTAGATAGCATTTATTTAAATGGATATACGCAAGCGCTAATTAATGATGATGGCGAACTGTATATATCTACTCAATTTATCGGCAACGAATTATCGCATAAGTATTCGTTGGAAAACGGAAGAATGGATTTTTATATTGCGGATGCTGATAGTGTAATAATGGAAACAACTGTTAATTTAGCACAGGAAATGGTTGTTCCATCAGTTGCTCCATCGCAAGTTCCGTCATTCGCTCCATCAGGAGGACACGATGTAAATATATATACAGCATACAAAACAGGGGAAGGAAATACACTTGAAGATTTTGAAATGTTATCAAGTTTAACTTGTACGATACCAGAAAATGAAAGCAGTGTAACGTGCTTAATTGAGATACCAATAGAAAAAATAAATACTAACAATATTTATTTTATTGCTGACTTGGGTGAAACGTATGTACTCGCATGTAACGAGTATGATTTTTCAAAAGTCGGCAAGGTTTTAGTATATGGACAACAAGATAATATTACATATACAGTTAATGTTAATTTACCTGCAGTTGATGAACTGGATGTGCCATTTACAGTATATGTAAAAGCAGACAGTAAAACCTTTTCAAAACAGGGCGTGGTAAAAAGCGGAGAAAAATCAGCAATATTTAAATTTGAAGGATTACCTGCGGCAACGGACTATAATGCACGAATCGAATTTGGTTATCATAAATACAGAAATTCAGTTCTTGTAGATTTTATGTTTGTAAATATTGCTTATGCTAAAGATTTTAAAACAGATTTTACAGCCGAATATTCACGGGTGGTTGCTTGCAATGTTAGTCTGCCTGATGATTTTATTCCTGATGGCGATGTTGAAGTAAAGGTAGAATTGTCAAAATATATATCGTTTGGCGGAATAGCTGTTGTAGATAGACTTATAGATTGGCATGACAGCAAAATAATTACGCTTAATAATGAAAAACGTTCTGAACAGATTTATTTATATAGTCAATCAAGCTCGTCCAGACTTTCATATTGGCTTGTTAGTCCAGTTGATGGCTTATGTGAAAAAGGTTATTTGTGTGAAGGCGGTCTAACAAGTAATAAGGTTTTTTCGAAAGAGATTGAAGAAGATTTAGATGTTAAAATAAAACTCTTACGGAAGAAAAAGATAACAGTAACTGTTTTCAGACCATATTTTGTACCTATCGAGAACGATATATTTGCAACTGTTGAATTGGATAACCTCTTAACCTCGGATGCAGCTGATATCATAATGGATTTTACTAAAACACCATTAATACCTTCAGGTGATAAAAGTTCACAGTTCGAATTTGAAATTGCAGAAGATGAGTCATACACATTGGAAATATCAAATATAACAGGTGATGACCAATTATTTGATTATTATTGCTATGTAAAACCATCGGACTCTCCTGCTGACAAAGGTAGAAAGTGCATAATCGGATTTTCGGATGATGATATAGATACTATTGAGCTTCTTAAAGCTAATATTATTAAAGGCACAGTTAAGTGCGAAAAGCAAGATTTGCACTTTGATGTTTTTGCTACTTGCAAGACGTGTGTGCTCGACAAGACTATCATACTGACAACAAAGGCGGAAAATGGTGAATTCAGCTTTAAAATACCTGGAGGCATAGATACATATATACTTAGTGTACAGACAAGAGCGGGTAAAAAAAGTTTTTATGTATCAGATGGCTTAAGTACAAACAACGAGAATGAAGCAACAAAACTTGAATATGATAACGAATGTGAAAATGATAAAGTAGTTGTATTAGAATATATATTGCAAAATCCGCCGCAACCTATTGAAATTTCTGATGAAAATGATTATTTCAGATTTGAAAATGTTAGTGACTATTTGATTGATGAATATGATGCTTATGTTGCGTACTATGATAAACATGGAAAGTTAATTTCTGTTGATAAGACAGAAGAAAATAAATTAGTAAGCGGTTGGTATTTTAAACTTCAGCGTAATACGGCTGACTACAAAATAAAAAAAGCCAAAGCATTTGCATGGAAAAAGGGCAGTCTAATTCCATTGGGTAATATTTCAGAGATAAGCGTTAATCAACCGTATATTCCCGAGCAAAATATATCTGTCTTCAGAATTGGTGATATAAATGCAGTTATTAATAGTAAAGTAGAAGTTCTGCATAAAGCACCTGAAAATATAAATGATACAATGTATATTTTAACAACAGATTTTGAAAGAATGGGATATAAAGTTATTGTTTTTGATGAGGTAATATACATTGAAAGAGATGAACTTAAGTTTGAGTTCATACCAGGAGAATATACTGCAGTTCAGAAGCAAGATGACGTTGTTTATGATATATCTGCCCCCATTTTAAGAGAGGAAGAAATACTTATTCCTGTATCTGTTGTTAGTAATCTGTTTGACGAAAAGCCAGAATATCATAATATGGGAAAAATGCTGATTATAAATATGCCTTTTTGCGATATTAAATATAATGATGTGTTTTGTAAACCGATACTTACTATGTATAATAAAGGTGTCATCGAAGGCGATGAAGATGGCGCATTTAATCCATCTAAAACAGTTTTAAGAAGTGAAGCAGCAGCATTTTTTTCAAGGACAATGCGACACGAATTTGTAAAGTATGAGTTTGAATGTGCCGATGTGCCGGCAAGTCATTGGGCAAAGAGTTGGATCGGAATATGCATTAACGAAAATATATTTAGTTTAGAAAATAATATGTTTCGTCCTAATGATTGTATAACTCTTAAAGAAGCGATAATTGCTACTTTGAAAATGCTGGGCGAAAATTTTGAAAATTATTTGGAAACAGCTAAAGAAAGAGGGTTGCTTACTAACATAAATGAAGAAAATGTTGAAAGAAACATTACAAGAGCAGAAATTACTCAACTTTTGTATAACTCATTAGAGGTGGACAACTAAAGCTAGTATATGTAAATAAAATCTGAAATTATAAAATTGGAGGTATATGTTATGAAGAAAAGGCTCTATAAATCGAAAACAGACAAAAAAATATGCGGTGTTTGCGGTGGAATAGCTGAATACTTTGATATGGACTCTACAATTATACGCTTGGCGTGGATTCTATTTGCAGTATTTGTCGGTAGTGGTATAATAGCATATATAATTGCTGCATTGGTTATGCCTGCGCAAATAGAAGAATAGAATTCGCTTATGGTTGTAGATATTGGTGTTTAGCGGTATATCAGATTGGCATAATGCCAATTTATATATTCAAAAAATATGAAAGAAGATATTGATATGGATGTAATCAGCAGAATAGAAGAAAATTATGACAAAATGAGTAAAGGTCATAAAAGCATTGCCCGCTTTGTTCTTGCGCATTTTGAAAAAGCGGCATTTATGAACGTCAGCCGTTTATCTGAGGTTGCTGGTGTCAGCGAGGCCACGGTTGTCCGTTTTTCGACAGAACTGGGATACGAAAAATATCAGCAGTTTCAAAAGGCGGTTTTAGAATATGCCAAAACCCGTCTTACAAGTGTTCAGCGAATGGATATTGCATACGAACGAATGGAAAACGAGGGTATTCTTACTTCTGTTTTAAACTCAGATATCGACAAAATCCGCTCGACTTTAGCGGCGATTGATGAAGACGAGTTTAACCGTGCTGTCGAAAAAATTGCTAAGGCACGAAGAGTTTACATAATAGGCTTGGGTTCTGCATCTGCTCTTGCCAGCTTTTTAGGATATTATCTTAACCTTATTTTTGACGATGTGCGCATTATCAACTCGGTAGGTGTAAGCGAAATTATTGACCAGCTTTATCGTGTAAGCTCTGATGACGTGGTTATTGGCATAAGCTTTCCCAGATATTCAAATCGTACTGTAAATGCGCTTAAATATGCAAAATCTATCGGCGGAACAGTCGTGGGCGTTACTGACGGAGCAATGTCACCAATTAAAGAAACAGCAGATTTTTGCCTTTATGCACGTAGCGATATGGAATCGTTTGTTGATTCGCTTGTTGCACCGTTTAGTCTTATGAATGCGCTGATTGTTGCATTGGGAGCTTGCAAAAAAGAAACAGTTTATAAAAATCTTGAAGACCTTGAAAGTATCTGGAAGCAATACAAGGTTTATGAAACAACAAAAGAGGAAAAATGATATGAAAAGCTTATTTAAAACAATATTGGCGGTATTTTTAGTTATGAGTACTGTTATTGCGTCAGGACTTGCTGTTTTTGCATATGACGAAGTACCCGAAACGATTAAAATAGGTCTTTTTTACGGCAGCTCGGCAAAGGATAGCTGTGTAATTTCGTCAGGTGGCGGAATAGCCATATCGGTAGTAGGTGACGATGATAGATACAGCCTCACGCAAGATGAAAGTGTTGACGAAATTACAGTTAAAAAAGATACCTTATATCACGTAATTATGCCTGATGCGTATGACGATTATCAATCTGCGTGGGAAAAGCAGGCGGCACTTAAAACAGAGGGATATTCTGCGTATATAGCTTATAAAAACGGAAGTTTTTATGTATCGGCAGGTGCGTATTCTGAAAAAGAAAAGGCAAATAGCATAGCATCAGAATTATCGGCAGAGGTTAAATCGCCGAGTAATAAATGCGTTTTAGCCTATGTAAATGATGCAATATGGATTAGTGTAGAAGACGATGTGCTTTATTTTACTGCTGGTGCACTAGATGGAAATATTGCGATAGATGGTAAGGAATACCGTGGAGAAATCCAGATTATGCGTCGTGATACGGGCGATATGACAGTTGTAAATTTAGTCGGTTTTGATGATTATTTATGTGGTGTTGTTCCTCGTGAGGTAAGCGCGAGCTGGAATTATGAGGCGGTTAAGGCGCAGTCTGTTGTGTCACGTACCTTTGCAATGATGAACCTGAACAAATATCAAAAATATGGCTTTAATCTTGATAACACAACTAATTCTCAGGCGTATGCAGGCGTGTCGATTGAGCATCCTGCATCTAACAAGGCTATTGAAGAAACTCACGGAGAGGTCGTGCTTTATGACGGAAAGCCTGCAGATGTTTATTTCTTTGCATCGAGCGGAGGAAAAACAGGAACGGCAAATGACGCCTGGGGCGGAGAAAATAAGCCTTATTTAGTAAGTGTTGATGACCCGTATGAAAATGCCGACGAGGCATCATATTCCAAGTGGGAAATGACATTTACAGCGGCAGAGCTTAAAGAAAAACTGGCATCACGTGATGTTAATATCGGAGATATAACAGATGTAAAAGTGGAGTATTCTGATTCGGGAAGAGCAATAAAAACTATCTTTGTCGGAACAGAGGGCGAAAAAGAATATATGCGCGAAAATATACGTTGGGTGCTGGGTGTTTACAGTACCGCGTTTAACGTATACAGAAGCGGTGAACAAATTAGTGCTAGTGTGTGCGCTTTAGACAGATATAATACCTTTACGCAGATAAATGTAAATGCGAATACTCAGCTTATTTCAAAAGACGGAACAACGGGTGCAAGTGGTGCATTATCCATCTTGTCTGCTGATGGACTGACTACTTTAGAATCTGCTAAAAGTGCAAGCGGTGATTTCGTATTTTCCGGTCGTGGCTGGGGACACGGCGTAGGAATGAGCCAATGGGGTGCTAAAGGCATGGCAGATAACGGATATAATTATAAAGAAATTTTAGAACATTATTTTGTTGGAACGCAGGTTGGTTAATGCGTTTTGATGTTTGAAAGGATACAAAATGAACGTAAAAGATTTTGATTATGAATTGCCCGAAGAGCTTATTGCACAGACTCCACTTGGCGACAGACCGTCGTCTAAGTTGTTGGTGCTAGATAAAATCAGCGGTGAAAGAACACACGGGCATTTTAAAGATATTTTAAACTATATAAAAGAGGGCGACTGCCTGGTTTTAAATAATACCAGAGTTTTGCCTGCACGATTATTCGGAAAACGTGAGGATACAGGCTCGGTTATTGAGTTTTTGCTACTCAGCCAGAAAGAAGACGATGTGTGGGAGATAATAGTGCGTCCCGGTAAAAAAGCAAGACCGGGTCATAAGGTTGTGTTCGGTGACGGAAAGCTTAAGGCAGAGATTTTAGATGTAGTAAACGACGGCAATCGCCTCGTTAAGTTTTCGTATAACGGAATATTCAACGAAATTTTAGATGAGCTGGGCGAGATGCCGCTTCCTCCTTATATCCACGAAAAGCTTGAAGATAAAGAGCGGTATCAGACAGTTTATTCAAAGGTAGATGGCTCGGCGGCGGCTCCTACTGCTGGTCTTCATTTTACAAACGATGTTTTAGAAGAAATCAAGAAAAAAGGTGCAGACCTTGCGTTTGTAACTCTTCACGTAGGCTTGGGGACATTCAGGCCGGTAAAGGTTGATGTTATAGAAGAGCATAAAATGCATTCAGAGTTTTACACAGTTGACGAAGAAACTGCACAAAAAATAAATAAAGCAAAGCAAAACGGCGGAAGAATAATATGTGTCGGTACTACAAGCACACGTGTTGTCGAAACACTGTCAGATGATAACGGCAAGATGCATTCGGGCACCGGTTGGACAGATATTTTTATATATCCCGGATACAAATTTAAAATGATAGATGCGCTTATTACTAATTTTCATCTGCCGCAGTCTACGCTTATTATGTTGGTTTCAGCATTAGCCGGCAGAGATAATGTGCTTGATGCCTATCGTGAGGCGGTTAAAGAAAAATATCGCTTCTTTAGCTTTGGCGATGCGATGTTCATCGTTTAAAGGATGTTTTTCAAAATATCGTTGTAGGGAACGGGCTTGCTTGTTCCGAAAAATAATGCGGCAGGAGCAAGCCCCTGCCCTACGAAATCACATAAACCGTAAATATCGATGTTGCGATGTTTATAGTATAAATCAAGGGAGATAGAAATGTTTAAGTTATTGGCAAAAGAGGGTAATGCCCGTCGTGGTGAATTTGCCACAGTTCACGGAGTTATACAAACCCCTGTATTTATGAATGTAGGAACGGTGGCAGCAATTAAAGGCGCAGTTTCTACTGAGGATTTAAAAGATTTAGGTTGTCAGGTGCAGCTTTCTAATACCTATCATTTGCACGTGCGCCCGGGGGATGATGTTGTTCGCTATTTAGGTGGACTTCATCAGTTTATGAAATGGGACAGACCGATTCTTACCGATTCAGGCGGATTTCAGGTGTTTTCGCTTGCATCTATACGCAAGATAAAAGAAGAGGGAGTTTTCTTTAATTCGCATATTGATGGAAGAAAAATCTTTATGGGGCCTGAAGAAAGTATGCAAATTCAGTCAAACCTTGCATCTACAATAGCAATGGCTTTTGATGAGTGCATTCCTGCACGTTCAAATCGTGAATACACCAAAAATAGCGTTGAGCGGACAGAACGATGGCTTGAGCGATGCAAGATAGAACTTAGCCGTCTTAATTCACTTGACGGAACAATTAACAAAAATCAGCTTTTGTTCGGAATAAATCAGGGTGGGCTTTTTCCTGACATAAGAATTAAAAATATGCAAAATATAGCCAAACTTGACTTGCCAGGATATGCAATAGGTGGCTTAGCAGTAGGCGAAACACATGCAGAAATGTATGAAATTTTAGATGAAACCTTGCCACACGCACCCGAGGACAAGCCTCGTTATTTAATGGGTGTTGGAACACCTGAAAATATTATTGAAGGTGTAGCTCGTGGTATTGACTTTTTTGACTGCGTAATGCCTAGTCGTAATGCACGACATGGTCATTTAAATACCAAAGCAGGTGTAATTAATATTAATAATAAAAAGTACGAGCGGGATAATTCGCCTATTGACCCCACTTGTGATTGCCCAACCTGCCGTAACTATTCAAGAGCGTATATAAGACATCTTTTAAAAGCAGGAGAAATGCTTGGTATGCGTCTTGCGGTTATGCATAATCTGTATTTTTATAATAACCTTATGAAAGAAATACGTGAAAGTATTGAAGAAGACAGATTCCAAAAGTTCAGAGAAGAAAATACTGGGGTGCTTTCAAAAAGGATATGATAATATTAAAAGAGAACGGATTATCCGTTCTCTTTTAATATTATTTTACATATATCTTCCGGTGTATTAGCAATATAAGTTGCACCAGCTTCGGTAAGTTCTTCTATGCTGCCGTAACCATATAAAACACCGATAGAGTCAATTCCGTTCTTTTTAGCACCGGATACATCGTTTTCTCTGTCTCCGACCATAACTACTTTAGATTTATCTGTAATATTATCTAATGTAAATGCGTATTCAATAACCTGAGATTTTTTAATTCTTGGTCCGCCAAATTGCGCGCCTGCAACAGCTTTAAAATATTTTAAAAGGTCAAAATGCTCTAAAACCCTGTTTGCAAAAGGCTCTGGCTTGGCAGTTGCAATTATTAAAGTTTTTCCAGCCTCATTAAGAGTTTTTAAGGCATCTTCTACACCTGCATAAACCGAATTGTCTAAAAGACCGTGGTCAGGATAATACTCACGGTAATACTTAACTGCAAGCTCGGCTTTTTCTTGTGAAAAGCCAAAGACAGACATATATGCATCAACAAGCGGAGGCCCAATAAAACTGAAAAGTTTTTCCCGGTCAGTATTAAATATTCCGAATTTTGTCAATGAATACTCAACCGAATTAATAATTCCGTTCGCAGAATCAGTAAGAGTGCCATCTAAATCAAAGAAAATCCATTGATAGTTTTTCATTTTCAATTCTCTGTCTTAAAATGTTTTAATTAATACATCATCAATCGAGCGCTTAGGAATCTGAAGATTTCCGTTTTCGCCAATATAATATTTAATCGAGTCATCCTTAATGTATGTTTCTTCAGGAGTTTCAGATGGATAACCCAATGCAACCATATTGAGCAGTTTAAGATTGTCAGGGATTTCTAAAAGCTCACTAATCTTTTCGTGGTCGATTGAGCCCATCCAGCAAGCACCTACCCCATCAGCTAAGGCAGCTAAAATCATGTTTTCTACGGCTGCGCCCATATCAACATCGTATCCGCTCTGGCGAATAGAGGTATCTGCGCAAACAGCAATATATGCAGTCGGATGCTCACCATCCTTTGGATTATATTCTCCTGCTAGGTAACCTGCCCACTTAACTAGCGGAAAAATCTTTTCAGACATATCCGGGCTTGCTACGGCAATATATTTAAGCGGTTGTATATTTGCTGCAGATGGTGCAACTCGTGCAGCATCAATATATCTTTTTAGTTGTTCAGCTGTAAGCGGCTCATCTTTAAATTTTCTTATTGTTCGTCTGCTTTTTATAAATTCTAAAAAATCCATAATCTAAATTCCTTTCGTTATTT
>JAFQAG010000120.1 GCA_017416985.1 Clostridia bacterium | reverse complement strand
TACCCATACAAACTGAACCAATCTGCAGGTATGACTTACCTCTCATTGTTGCTGCTGCAACTGCTGCACGGGCAAAGCGCAGGATTTTTTCCTGAACATCTGCAGGGATTGAGGGATCTGTCATATCCTGAACATCGTGACCATAGATGCCAAATGCCGGCAGGCCTTTTTGTGCGTGGCTTGCTAAAACAGCAGCCAGATATACAGCACCCGGGCGCTCTGTTCCGTTAAAGCCCCAAACACCTTTGATGGTCATTGGGTCCATATCCATTGTTTCTGAGCCGTAGCACCAGCACGGAGTAACTGTTAAGGTGATGTCAACACCTGCTTTTTTAAATTTATCTGCACAAGCTGCAGCCTCGGCAACTCTACCGATTGTGGTGTCTGCAATAACAACCTTTACCGGTTCGCCGTTTGAATATTTAAGGTTAGATGAAATAAGCTCTGCTGCCGCTTTTGCCATATTCATTGTCTGAACCTCTAATGATTCTCTTACTTTAAGTACGCCTCTTCTTCCGTCAATTGTAGGGCGGATTCCGATCACCGGATAATCGCCAATCAATCTGCTTTTTGCCATAACGTTTTCCTCCTTGATATATTAATTAAAAATTTTTCTCTTTTTATGCAAACGATTGCATAAACTTTAAAAATAAAAGAGGTATTTCCTCTTTAATTCACTTTTAATCATTGACATTCCAGTCAACATCAAATCGGCTGATTAGTGGGAAGGCTTCTTTATCCCCTTCTATTCTGCGATGTAAAAGTCTTGCCGCCTCTGTACCGATTGCGACCATAGGTTGCACGGCTGTGCGCTCTGTAAAACGAAACAGAGGAGATGCATCCATATTATCAAAGCCGACAATTGTAAGCTCATCTTCTTTATTTTTCTGATATTCTTGCAAATACCTTTCTGCTCCAACCTGCATAAAGTAGTTTGAAATAAAAAACTCTTTCGGCGGATTTTTCATTTCACAAAAGTCTTTCATTATATCGTATCCGCTTTGCAAATAGAAATCACCAAAACGAATAAGCTCTGGCTCTACGGCTATGTTGTTTTCTTTTAAAGCCTTTAGGTATCCTGAAAAACGCTCTTTTGCTGAAGTAATAAGCTCGTTACCACCTAAAAATGCTATGCGTTTTTTACCCTTTTTAATAAGTCCGTCAACCAAGTCAAAGCTTGCTGCCTCGTTATTTACTAAAACGGCATCGGTTTTAAAATCGTCTACCAAGCGGTCTGCTAAAACAACAGGACAACTGTCGCCAAACAATTCTTTTATGTGCATACCCTCGTTAGAACAAGGAATTATTATCATGCCATCAACGCATTTTTCGCGCAGAATACGCAGACTTCGAGCCTCATCTTCAACATTTTCGTTGGATGTACAGATTATAACACTATAACCACTTTGTTTAAGCTCCTGCTCTACACCCTTTGCAATTTTCATAAAAAATTCGTTCGTTATTTCAGGGCAAACAAATCCGACAGTATATGTACGATTCATTTTAAGGCTTCGGGCAACAGTATTTACTCTGTATCCCATTTTTTTTGCAGCCTTGCGAACAGTCTGTTGTGTTTGAACGCTTATTGCCTTATCGCCACTTAGAACTCTTGACACGGTAGAAACCGACACGCCTGTTTTTTTAGCTATATCTTTTAGTGTAACCGGCATGTGTGTCCCTCCTGTGCAATCGTTTGCATTAATTTTATCATATTGCATCTTTTTTGTCAATCAGGTTTTATTTACAAAAAGAAAAAAACCGCCTGATATAAGGCGGTTATATTTCTTTTAATTAGGCTCTTGTTACCTTGTCGGAACGGAGACAACGTGAACAAACAGAAATTGTCTTAGGAGTGCCAGCTACGATTGCCTTTACTCTTCTGATGTTCGGTTTCCATGTACGGTTGCTTCTTCTGTGAGAGTGGCTAACCTTAATTCCGAAAGTTACACCTTTGCCGCAAATTTCACACTTTGCCATATATATTGCACCTCCAATTGCATCATCAAATTTCATTCGCATAAAAACAACGAATATATTATACCAAAACCAAAACAAGAATGCAAGTATTTTTTGCAAACTTTTAAAATTTTTTGGAAATTTTATAAAAAATAAAGCAGCCGAAGTGATGTTTCGACTGCTTTATGTTCATTTTATCGCTCTTTTTAACAAATTATCACGGCTGTTTTCCGATGTATGCCAAGATACCGCCGTCAACATAAAGAACGTGGCCATTTACAAAGTTTGATGCATCACTTGCCAAGAAGATAGCAGGACCTGCTAAATCTTCAGGATCTCCCCAACGTGCAGCCGGAGTTTTAGCAATAATAAAGCTATCAAACGGATGGCGTGAGCCATCTGCCTGTCTTTCACGAAGCGGAGCTGTCTGAGGTGTTGCAATGTATCCAGGTCCGATACCATTACACTGGATGTTAAATTCACCATACTCAGATGCAATGTTTTTTGTAAGCATTTTAAGACCGCCCTTAGCTGCTGCATAAGCAGATACTGTTTCGCGACCTAATTCACTCATCATTGAGCAGATGTTAATGATTTTTCCGTGACCTTTTTTAATCATTGACGGAATAACTGCCTTTGACACGATAAACGGTGCATTTAAGTCAACGTCGATAACCTGTCTGAACTCAGCAGCACTCATTTCTACCATAGGTATTCTTTTGATGATGCCGGCATTGTTAACTAAAATGTCGATAACGCCAACTTCTTTTTCAATCTGTGCTACCATAGCATTTACAGCATCTTCATCAGTTACGTCACATACATAGCCGTGAGCATCGATTCCGTCTGCTTTGTAGCTTGCTAAGCCCTTGTCAACTAATTCCTGTTTAATATCGTTAAATACGATTTTAGCACCTGCCTGAGCATATGCTTTAGCAATTGCATAACCAATACCGTAAGATGCACCTGTTACCAGAGCAACTTTACCTGTTAAATCAAACATTTGATTCATCCTCTCTCTGTTTTAATATGTATAATTTAAAATTATAAAAGCTCTTTTGTTTCGATATGGTCCATATCGGTAAATTCCTGATTTTCGCCGCACATAGCCCAGATGAACGAATAGTTTTTAGTACCTACACCGCTGTGGATAGACCAGCTTGGAGAGATAACAGCTTCTTCGTTGTGCATAATGATATGTCTGGTTTCTTTCGGCTCACCCATCATATGGAATACTGCATCGTTTTCGCCCATATCAAGATACAGATAAACTTCCATACGTCTGTCGTGAGTGTGTGACGGCATTGTGTTCCAGTTAGAACCAACCTCGAGCTGAGTAAGACCCATAGCGAGCTGACAGCTCTGCATAACCTCTGGGTGAATGTACTGGTTAATAACTCTTTTGTTACACTCTTCGCTAGAGCCACAAGGAACTTTTTTAGCCTTTGTGATATCGATTTTAGCGATAGGATATGTTTTATGTGCAGGGCATGAAGAAACATAGAATTTCGGCGGATTTGCCGCATCTACACACTTAAATACGATTTCTTTATTGCCCATACCGATATAAATACCATCACGAGGATTAAGCTCGTAGTCTGTTCCGTCGATTGTGATGATACCTTTACCACCGATATTGATACATCCCATTTCACGTCTTTCTAAGAAATAGTCTGATGCAAGCTCTTTGCCACCCTCTAATTTTAACTCTTTGGTTACGGGCATAACGCCTGCTGTGATGATTCTGTCGATATGACTGTAAACCATCTTAATGTTGTCGTTTGTAAAAAGACCGCTGATATGAAATTCTTCTCTGAGTCTTTCTGTTGTGTAATGTTTTACATCCTTTGGATTTGAAGCGCATCTTACTTCCATTTTTAAAGCCTCCTGTTTCAATATTCTCGTTTTTTATTTAAGAAAAACACAATTTCCCATATATATTGTATCACATCTAAACCAAAACCGCAAGAACTATTTATTTATGACACAAAAATTCATTATTTTTTCACAATTAAAGTGTCGCAGCCTTTACTGTATTTTTCATAAGCATTGCAATAGTCATAGGACCTACCCCACCTGGAACCGGTGTGATTGCACACGCACGTTCTGCTACGGAATCGAACTCGACATCACCAACTAATTTTTTATCCGGCAAACGATTCATACCTACGTCAATTACAACCGCACCTTCTTTAACCATATCGCCTTTAATAAGCTCGGGCACACCAACTGCAGCAACCAAAATGTCGGCTCTTTGGCAAACTTCTTTTAAATCACGTGTTTTAGAATGGCATACAGTTACTGTTCCGTGCTGATGCAGCAGCAGCATTGCCATTGGCTTTCCTACAATGTTACTGCGACCTACAACAACACATTCTTTACCTTTAACATCTATACCGCTTTCTTTAATTAACTCCATAACTCCTGCAGGAGTGCAAGGCAGAAAATCAAAATTTCCTATCATAATTTTTCCTACATTTACAGGATGAAAAGCATCTACATCCTTTTTAGGTGAAATTGCGTTTATTACTGCCTCTTCATCTAAATGCTTAGGAAGCGGCAGCTGACACAAAATGCCGTGTATTTCTTTTTTATTGTTAAGTTCTTCCACCAACGCAATAAGTTCTTCCTGCGTTGTACTTTCAGGAAGTGCATATTCTTCAGAGCGTATACCAATCGCCTCGCAAGCAAGTTTTTTATTGCGGACATAAATTTTAGATGCAGGGTCTTCACCCACAATTATAACAGCAAGACCCGGCTCAATTCCTTTTTCTGCCTTTAGCTTTGCCACCTCTTGCTTTAACTCCTCTTTTATTCTTGTCGAAACCATTTTTCCGTCCAGAATTTTTGCTTTCATTTTTATATCCTCCCATGTCATTTGTATGTCTTTTTGGTCTTATAAGGCATTCGCTGCCAAAGCCTATTAAATCCTCACGACCTGCTTTTTGCAGTGCCTTATATACAGTGTTATAATTATCAGGATTTTTATATTGCAAAAGCGCTCTTTGCATTGCTTTATCCTCAGGACTTTTAGGAACATACACCGGCTCCATAGTTCTTGGGTCGATTCCCGTATAAAACATACAAGTCGATATTGTGCCCGGTGTCGGATAAAAATCCTGCACCTGCTGCGGTGTTATGTGATTTTCTTTTAAATAAAGCGCTAAAGCTATTGCATCATTAAGCGTACTGCCGGGATGACTGGACATTAAATAAGGAACTAAATATTGCTTTTTGCCCAGTTTTTCATTTATGCGGTAGAACTTGTCCACGAATTTATCATATACCTTACGTGAAGGCTTGCCCATATATTTTAGTGCATTAGGCGATATATGCTCGGGTGCGACCTTTAGCTGACCGCTTATGTGATGCTCACAAAGCTCGTAAAAAAAGCTGTCGTCGCTATCAGCCATAAGATAATCAAAGCGTATTCCGGAGCGCACAAAAACCTTTTTAACTCCGTCTAATGCCCGCAGTTTTCTAAGCAGCGCAACATAATCGCTATGGTCTGCCTTTAATGCAGGACAAGGCTCTGGAAACAGGCATTGCCTGTTCTTACATACCCCTGCTTTCTTCTGCTTTTCGCAGGCAGTTTGCCTGAAGTTCGCGGTAGGACCACCTACATCGTGTATATACCCTTTAAAATCGGGGTCATGAATAAATTTTTGTGCCTCTGCTATTATTGATTTGTGACTTCTTGCCTGAATTGTTCTGCCCTGATGGAAAGCTAAAGCACAAAAGTTACAAGCACCAAAACAGCCTCTTACACTTGTTAAACTGAATTTAACCTCAGATATTGCAGGTATTCCGCCCTGCTCTTCATACATTGGATGATAGTTTCTTGCATACGGAAGGCTATATACTCTGTCCATTTCGCTTTGCGTAAGCGGCATGGGCGGCGGATTTTGTACCAAATATCTGTCTATATGCTTTTGCACCAAGGTTTTTCCGCGAATTGCGTCTTGCTCTTCACTTTCAGTTTTTACTGCCTCGGCATATTTTTTCTTGTCATCTCTTACCTCTTCAAATGAGGGCACATATCTTACGCTGTCACTTGATTGCGGAGCCTCTTTTGTAAGATAGCAAGTTCCACGTACATTGGTTATATCTTTAACCTGTGTGCCTTTATCCAAGGCATTTGCTATTTCTTCAATAGGCTTTTCCCCCATGCCGTATATCAATAAATCGGCACGGCTGTCAACTAAAATTGAACGGCGAACCTTGTCTGACCAATAATCATAATGAGCAAATCTTCTAAGGCTTGCCTCAATGCCACCGATGATAATCGGAATATCGCCGAATGCCTCTCTTGCCCGGTTACAGTATACAATTGTTGCTCTGTCAGGGCGAAATCCTGCTTTTCCGCCAGGAGAATACATATCGTCGTGTCTTGGCTTTTTAGCGGCGGTATAGTGATTTACCATCGAGTCCATATTTCCTGCCGATACCAACACACCAAGTCTGGGTCTGCCCAGCCTTTTTATATCTTCGGCATTCTGCCATTTAGGCTGTGCTATTATTCCTACACGATAGCCAGCCGCAACCAATACACGTGTTATTATAGCATGACCAAAGCTGGGATGGTCAACATAAGCATCGCCGGACAGATATAAAAAGTCCAGTTGCTCCCAACCCAGCTGATTCATTTCTTCTTTGGTAACAGGCAAAAAGCCAGCATCTATTCCGTTCATATTATCCTCACCGTTTTTCTGCTTTATTGCAGGCTCATTTCCATAAAATCTTCTTTGCTGATTAATACCTCTCTGGGTTTACTTCCCTCAGGAGGTCCTATCCAGCCACGTTCTTCCATCTGGTCTATCATACGTGCCGCACGTGAAAATCCTACCTTTAAGCGACGTTGCAGATATGATGCCGATATTTTACCCGAGTCAACCGCAATTTCGATTGCACGTGGCAAAAGCTCGTCATTGTCACCTGCATCACCGTTTGGCTCATTTACATTTACAGGTTTTCCGTTATCTATTTTTTCCATAATGTCTTCATCATATCTTGCTTTAGAGCCGTGCTTAATAAACTCAACAACACGCTCAACCTCTTTGTCAGAGATAAACGCGCCCTGAAGTCTTGTCGGCTTTGGCGCACCCATAGGTGCAAAGAGCATATCACCACGACCTAAAAGCTTTTCTGCTCCGCCAGTATCTAAAATTGTTCGGCTGTCTATGCTTGACGATACCGAAAACGCAATTCTTGACGGCACATTTGCTTTAATAAGACCTGTAATAACGTCAACAGACGGTCTTTGAGTTGCAATTACAAGATGCATACCTGCAGCACGTGCCATCTGTGCTAAGCGACAGATAGAATCTTCTACCTCGTTAGGCGCAACCATCATAAGGTCGGCAAGCTCGTCTATTATTATAACGATATGTGGAAGAGTGTTTTCGTTTCCGTTTTCTCTTAGCATTTCGTTATATCCGTCCATATTTCTTACATCGCACTCGGCGAACATATTATATCTTCTGACCATTTCTTGAACTGCCCAGTAAAGAGCACCGGATGCACGTCTTGGGTCAGTTACAACCGGAATTAAAAGATGCGGTATGCCGTTATAAATTCCAAGCTCAACAACCTTCGGGTCTACCATCAAAAGCTTAACTTCGTTTGGGTCCGCTTTATAGATAAGACTTGTTATAAGTGTGTTTATACATACACTCTTACCCGAACCGGTTGCACCTGCAATTAAAACGTGTGGCATTTTTGCAAGGTCAAACACAACGTTTCTGCCTGTGATATCCTTACCCAAAGCAAATGCAAGCTTAGATTTAAAATCTCTGAATTCGCTAGAGTCTATAACCTCACGGATATGCACAGTATCGACGCTTTTGTTAGGTATTTCAACACCGACTGCCTCTTTGTTCGGCACAGGTGCAATACGAACATTATTTGCTGCTAAACGCAGAGAAATATCCTCAGAGAGTCCTACAATTTTACTTACCTTAACGCCTTCGCCGAGCTTAAGCTCATATCGTGTAACGGTAGGACCTTTGCTTACATTTAAAAGTTTTGCCTCGACATTAAAGCTCTTTAAGGTTGCAATAAGCTTTTGTGCTGTTTCTTTAAGCTCATTGCGTGAATTTTCGTTATTTGTTGTGCCTGATACATCATCAAGTAAATCGTAATCAGGATATGTATAAGGGATTTTTTCAAATATTTCTTCTTCAATTTCTGCTGAAACGTCAATCATTCCCTCTAGTTTTTCGGGATACACAATTTCTTCATCAGCCATAGCGACATCAGAATCCATTTGGGCCGTCGGCTGATAATCTTCTATAATTTCATCCTGCGGGGGATTTCCTTCTGTTGATTTTGTTGATTTACGTGATTCACGCGTGTTAAATACTGGAACTGCATTTTCTAATATTTCGTCGATATTATCAATATCAACCGTCATATCATAATCTACGCCACGCAAGGATTCAGGAAGATATTCCTCGTCATCATAAGGTTTTTCGGGAACATCGTCGGTATCCATTTTGCTATTTTTACCACCATCTGTGGTTCTGGTAACATCATCGTCACTAAAATTAGGAAACTTTTTACGGCCACGAGCTGAATTTTGTTCTTCAACAATAGTCTGTTCAGGTATTAAAATTGCCTCTTCTTTAATTTCTTTTCCGGTCTCTTTAGCGGCTCTTGCCATACGGACAATCGTACGCAAAAGTGCCTTTACAGGCGACCATTTTGTTATTATCATTATAAGAATGATTAAGGCTGTAATTAAAATAACTCCCGTTGCAATCGCGCCAACCATAGAGCGAAGAATATCAGTTAAAACACCGCCAAAAACTCCGCCACCTAAACCCTCTGTGCCATATATAAAATAATCTGCAAGGTCAGAAAGATTAAACGGATTCATTTTTTCTAAAAGTGAAAACAGATGAAAAATGCCACTTAAAACAACAATTCCAACCAACACTAAAGCATAATTTTTAGTGTTTTCATAATATTTTTTATTTGTTGCTCTATGTATGCCGTTTACTATAAGATAAACAGGCAAAATGTATGCCGGCAAGCCCAAAAGTCCCATAAAAAAGTTTTTAATCCAACCGCCGAAAAAACCATCTGCGGGTAAAAACAAAAATATACCGAGCAAAATTCCCCCAACAACAGTTAAGAGCGAAAGCATCTCGGGATTCATTGCGCTGTCGTAATTATATTCACTTTTCACTTTAGACTTAGCCTTTACGGGCTTTTTTGCTTTAGTTTTAGAATTCGTTTGTGTTTTTTTCTTGGCTTCTGCCATTTTCTCATACTCCTTTTTATCGGTTGTTTGATATAACACTCAAAAAAATAACGTTTTTGTAAACACTTTACACCAGTTTATAATATTATATTTATATAATACCACATTCTAAAGCAAAATTCCAGTATTTAATGTAAAGTTTTTTAATTATTTTAACATTTTGGCGGCATTGGTCCATTTTTTTCATAAGGCAGAACAAAGGCAGGTATTCCTGACGAATACGGAGCTATATCATACTGCTGAAAATACACCGAAAGTCCTGAGTCAGTCAGATAAAAATAATTTTTGTTAAAGCACTCTTTAACATTCTGCTCATAGCCATCAAAATATGTACCGCTATCAGCCAGCAAAATCTGCTTTACTACGGCATCGGTTATATATGCTTTATATGAAAAATTATCAGGAAATAAATCAGCCAATTCTATTCTTTTTGCTCCGCCGCCAAGCTCAAAGGTGTCAGAAACTCTTTCGGTCATACCGTGTGCTCCGCCTGTAAACATATAGCGGTCAAAATAAAGACTTATTGCACAATTTTCGTTGTATGTAAGCGTAAAGCTCTGTTGTGCTTCGAATTTTATTGGTGCATATCCGTTTTTTATTGCCTCGGTTGCCGATTCGCAAGCCATTCTATAAAGTGCCGTTCTGCAATATTTTTCAAATAAAAAGGCATTTTCACGATAGTAATTATTAAGCTTTTGAACCCCTTTAAAAAATATTGATGAGCTAAAAAGCGGATACGAAATCTTATACGTCAGCACCTCAAGATTTTTAAAGTGCATGGTTTGTCTTATTGTTTTTGTTGTACAGTCTGCTTTTAAAACCATAAAAATCAACCTCCCTGATATATTATATATAACAGAGAGGTATAATAAATTCTTAAATTTTCCAAATATCTTCTGCATAGCCTTTAATTGTTCGGTCACTTGAAAATTTACCTGCATTTGCTGTATTTAAAAGGCATTTTTTAGTAAATTCTGATTTGTTTTTATAATCTTTGTTTACTCTTTGCTTTGTATCGGCATAAGACATAAAATCGTGTAAAATAAAATAATGATCCGGCATATGCCAGCTTTTTCCGTATAAAATAGCATCGTAAAGTTCACGAAAACATCCGCTTCCATTATCGGATAATGTTCCGTTAATTAACGAGTCTAAAACCGCACGTATGCGTGGATTTTCATCGTAGAGTTTTTTAGGTGAATACGAATCTTTTATTTTTTCAATCTCTTCTACTTTAGCTCCGAATATATAATTATTCTCTTCGCCAGCCTGCTCTACAATTTCAATATTCGCTCCGTCATAAGTGCCTAAGGTTACTGCACCGTTTAACATAAATTTCATATTGCCAGTACCCGACGCCTCGGTTCCTGCTGTAGAAATCTGCTCTGAAACATCTGCCGCAGGAATTAATTTTTCTGCATAAGATACGTTATAGTTCTGCACGAAAACAACCTTTAATTTGTCGGATACCCTTTCGTCAGAGTTAATTAACTTTGCTATTTCGTTTATATATTTTATAATCGCCTTTGCGCGTCTGTATCCAGGGGCGGCTTTAGCACCGAATATAAAAACAGTAGGTGTAAAGTCGGTTATTCTGCCATCTAAAATTCCGTAGTAGATATCTAAAATAGAAAAGGCATTTAAAAGCTGTCTTTTATATTCGTGCAGTCTTT
>JAFQAG010000119.1 GCA_017416985.1 Clostridia bacterium | reverse complement strand
TTTATTTAAAAAAGCTGCTAAATCTTCTATTTCTGGTTCTTTTGCAACGTTTTGTATTATTGTTGTTCCCTCTGCAAGACTTGCCGCAAGCATTATATTTTCTGTTGCACCTACACTGGGAAACGATAAATGTATTTCTCTGCCACGCATTTTTTCGCCGTTACAAATTATATATCCGTGACTTTCTCTTATTTTAACCCCTAGTTCTCTAAGAGCTTTAATATGCAAATCAATAGGTCTTGGTCCAAGCTCACATCCGCCTGGTGCCGAAATTTTTGCTTTTTTATTACGTGCAACAATTGCACCCATAAAAACAATAGACGAACGTAACTGGCGCATTAATTTTTCAGGAATATGATTACCTAATTTGCCTCGTGTATCAACAATAAGGCTATCGCCTTCACGTTCTACGTGCGCACCAAGATATTTAAGCATTTCGACAGTAATGTTAACATCCTTAAGCGGCGGACAATTATGTATTATATTTACACCCTCATTTAACACCGTTGCCGCCAAGATAGGCAATGCCGCATTTTTTGCGCCGTGCACCCGTGCCGTTCCGCTAAGCTGTGTGCCACCTTCTACCAGTATTCTGCTCATATAGCTGCACCTCCGATATTGTAATTTCCCTTATCCATATACAATATCATACTATGCGCAGCAGGTGTTTTGGGTTACTTTACTTTTTTATTTTCAATAAGCTCAAGAACCTTGCCACAAATTCTGCTTGTGCCATCTACAATACCCATTTTTTTAGATGCCTCACTCATTTGTTTACTTTTCTGCGTGTTATTAATTAAGGAAGATATTTCTTCTGTCAATATTTTAGGAGTAAGCTCTTTTTCTAAAATCATAACAGCCGCACCGCCATCCTCAAGGCTTTTTGCATTATATTCCTGATGGTTATGCGCCACATTAGGCGACGGAATTAAAATCGCCGGTCTGCCCAGAGCTGTGAGTTCACTTATTGTCAACGCACCAGCACGTGCAATTACAACATCAGCAGCAGGAAGAACTTCTTCCATATTATATATATAAGGTTCTACCTTAATATTTTCATTTAATTTTTCAGGATTTATTTTTGCCAGAGTTTCTTCGTGATATCTTTTGCCAGTTCCTGCTAAAATCTGAATTTTATTTTCGTCACAGTTATTTATAAACTCGGCAATTGCCTCGTTTATTGTGCGGGCACCCAGACTACCGCCTAAGGATACCACAAACGGACAAGAGTCTAAGCCCAGTTTTTCTCTTGCCTGCTCGTAGCTCAAATCAAGCATATTTTCTCTGAGTGGATTGCCTGTCAACAAGCATTTTTTTGCTATTTCGGGCTTAAAGTATTTTTTCGTATCCTCAAAGCTGATTGCTAAGCAATCAACAAACGGAGCGGATACTTTAACTGTAAATCCCGGTATTACGTTCTGCTCGTGAATAATAGTAGGCACGCCCAGCTTTGCCGCAGCATACATAACAGGAGCGCAAACATATCCACTCGTTCCGATTACTACGTCTGGTTTAAATTTTTTTATTATTTTTTTGCAGTCCGAAACAGCCTTTATAAAATGATATAAAACGGCAATGTTTTTTAAGGTTAATTTACGTATTAACCCTTCAACAATTACCGTTTCCATTTTATAACCTGCCCGAGGAACCAAGGTTGCCTCAAGCCCCTTATTTGTGCCTATAAATAAAATATCGGCATTATGATTTTTTCTTAAATGGTCTGCTATTGCCAAAGCAGGATTTATGTGCCCTGCTGTTCCTCCACCTGAAATAATAGCCTTCACCTGATACCGCTCCTTTTAGCATTATTGGTTCAGCCTTTAAGCCTTAGGCTGTCTTTTATATTTTGAAACATTTAACACAATACCCATTGCCGCCATTAAAAATACAAGCGATGAACCACCTGCACTAAAAAACGGTAGTGGTATACCTGTTGTAGGAATAGATGAAGTTACAACAGCGATGTTAAGCACCGCCTGAACAGCTACTAAAGATACAATGCCTGCAACAAGCAAGCAAGAAAATGTATCAGGAGCATTCATTGCTATTTTAATACCTCTGTAAATCATAAATCCGAACAATGCTAAAATTGCAAGTGCACCAATTAAGCCTAACTCTTCGCACACTATCGCAAATATAAAGTCGTTCTGCGGCTCTGATACATACATAAATTTTTGTCTTGAGTTTCCGAAACCAACACCGAACAAGCCGCCCGAGCCGATTGCGTAAAGCGACTGGATTATCTGCCAGCCTGCACCTAATCTGTCTTTAAAAGGATCCACAAACGTTGTTAATCTTTGCATTCGATATGGCTCAAAAACCGCAATCGCCACACCCGCAACCGCTACCGGAACAGATGCTAATGCAAAATATCTTATTCTGGCACCTGCAACAAGCATCATTATTACTGCTGTTAAGCCTATAATTATGCATACACTAAAGTGTGGCTCTAAAAGCAGCAACAGCATAAATCCACCCAAAACGACAGCATAGCGAACAAGATATTTAAATTCTTTTATTTTACCTTTAATATTTGACATACTGTATGCAAGATATATAATTATGCCTATTTTCGCCGCCTCTGATGGCTGAAAACTTGCTCCGCCAAAGCCAATCCAACGTTTAGCTCCATTAACCTCGTTACCTATTACCAATACGGCAACCAAAAGTAAAACGCATCCGCCTAAAATAACCCCGGCTAATTTTTTGTACTTATTATAGTTAAAATTAGATGTAAAAAGCATTGCCACAACACCTAAAATCGCCCATAAAAACTGTTTTTGAATAACCGAAAATCCGTTGCCGGTTTCGTAGTATGCAGTAGGATAACTAGCAGAAAACACCATAATAAGACCTATGACAACCAAAAGCATTACGCTTACTAAAAATCCCAGATCCATACTTTCTTTTTTAATTTTTGTATGGGAAGAAGACATAGCAGCACCCTTAGCAGATGTTTTTTTGCCATTAACTGTTTTATTGGCCTTTTGCTGATACATTTCTTCCACCCCTTAAAATATAATTAAAGAACTATTTTTAAAATTCCTAAAAACGCTACTAAGCACAAAATTAATGTAGCTGCCGAAAACAGTAATACAATTTTCGTTTCTTTTAAACCGCACATTTCAAAATGATGATGAATAGGACTCATTTTAAACACACGTTTACCTGTAAGTTTAAATGACGTTACCTGAATTATAACCGAAAGTGTTTCTATTAAATATACGCCTCCGATTATGATAAGTATAAGCGGCAATTTTAAAGCAACTGCTCCACAGGCAACCGCACCGCCTAAAAACAACGAGCCTGTATCGCCCATAAACACTTTGGCAGGATGTGCATTAAATACTAAAAACGCAACACACGCACCGCTGACCGCTCCCATAAATACAGCAACGGCTGTTTCCTTCATAAAAAATGCCACAACCGTTAAAAATATACTTACAATAAGTGTAACACTTGTAGCCAAGCCATCTAAACCATCGGTAAGATTTACGCTGTTAACCATCGCAAGCTGAACGAAAACTATAAACGGAATAACAAAAAGACCTATGTCAACTGTTGTTTCTAAAAACGGTATAATTATTTCTCCGTTTAAATATCCCATATAGTTAAGAGCAACCG